>NZ_JBHXSC010000015.1:0-62137 GCF_042716505.1 Streptomyces sp. NPDC058674 | reverse complement strand
ACACCCCCCCCCCCAACGACTCGGGTCCTTTCGTGAGCGCGCACCCGTCGGCGAGGGCGTGCGGGGGGCGGAGCCGCAGTCCGCCGGGCGGCGCCGGCCGCGGGTCAAGGGGTCGGCTGGGGGCGGGTGGTGCCGGGGAGGCAGGCCACTGCCGGGTTGTAGGTCTCGTGGACGCCGTTGGGGTTCTTCTTCCACAGCCACAGGTGCAGGGCGTAGTGGACGGGCTGGCCGGGGAAGTTGCCGCGCTGCGGGCCCTTGAACGCCCGGCCGAACAGCGAGGGGCGGTCGTCGTCCGTCGCCGGGTCCTGGTCCCGGTCGTAGACCAGCCACTGGGCCCCGACGAGCCGCTTGCCGCCGCGCCCGTCGTCCTCGTAGTAGAGGGCGGCGGGCTTCGCCGGGTCCAGGGAGTTGTCGTACGCGTGGTTGAAGTGCGGGTATCCGAGCGCACCCGGTCCCGTGCGGTTGACGACGCAGTACTTGTCCGGCACGTAGCCGGCCGCCACCGCGTTCGCGTGGCGATGGTAGGGGGCGGTCGCGCCGTACGCGGCGCCGCGCTCGACGGCGGCCCGGCCCGGTTCCGCTCCCGTGGGGGCGGAGGCGGAGGCGGGTGCGGCGAGGGCTGCCAGGGCGAGCGTGGCGGCCGTCGTGAGGACCAGGGCGGGACGTCGGGCCATGCGCGGACTCCTCGGGGCGGTGGGCTGGACGAAGATCCCATTCCCCGCTTCGCGGAAAGCGCCACCCGGCGTGACCGTACGGGCGCCCGCCGATCGGCCGAACGCGGAGCTCCGCACCCGCCGGCGGCGGCCCGCCCGGCCCCGCCCCGCCCGCTCCCGCCGGGGCGGGAGCGGCGCCGGCGGCCCCGGCCGCGCGGGCGCGGGGACTCACCCGATCGGGCAACGGGCCGTTTCGCGACGGGCCCGCGCAGGGAAGCGGTGGGTCCGGGGAACCCCGGGGGTCACGGAGGGCGCGGAACATGACGCAGGACGACGCGGCACCGCACGGCGGCGGAACACTGGACGACATCGTGTCGGCCGTGTCCGCGGGCGCCCCGGAGTACCGGACGTGCCCCCACCCCGCCTACGCCGCACTGCGCGAGCAGGCCCCGGTGTGCCGGCTGACGCCCCCGCACGGGGTCGACACGTACCTCATCACCCGCTACGACGACGCCCGGGACGCCCTGTCGGACCCCCGCTTCAGCAAGAACATGCGCGGGGCGATCGAGACGTACCACGCCGTGTACGGCAGCTTCTTCGACGCCCTCGACGACAACGTCCTCTTCTCGGACCCGCCGCGGCACACCCGGCTGCGCCGCAGCCTGCGGAGCGCCTTCACCCCCAGGCGGGTGGAGGGCATGCGGGCGAGGGTCACGGAGATCGCCGAGGAGCTGCTGCGCGACTGCCGGAAGCGGAACGCTGTCGATCTGATGACGTCGTTCGCCTTCCCGCTCCCGATCGCGGTCCTGTGCGAGCTGATGGGGATCCCGGACACGGACCGCGGTGAGATCCTGGAGCAGTTCTCGGTCGTCACGCGCGCCCGGTTCGACCCCCGGCTCAAGGCGGAGCTGAGGGCCGCCGAGGAGTGGCTGCAGAACCGCCTCGGGCAGCTCGTCTCGCACACCCGCGAGAACCCGTCGGACTCCTTCCTCAGCGACCTCATCCGGGCGGAGGACGCCCTGGACGACGCGGAACTCGTCTCGTCGATGTGGGTGATCTTCTTCGCGGGCCACAAGACCACCGCGTTCCAGATCGGGAACACCGTCCTCAACCTGCTGCTGCGGCCCGACCAGCTGGCGCGGCTCCGGACCGAACCCGGGCTGATCCCGCAGGCCGTCGAGGAGATCGTCCGGTTCGAGGGCTCGGTGGAGACGTCGACCTTCCGGTACGCGGCCCAGGACGTCGAGATCCGGGGAACGGTCATCCCCGAGGGCTCCCTGGTCCAGATCGCCATCACCTCGGCGAACCGGGACCCCGCCAAGTTCGACTCCCCCGACGTGCTGGACGTGACGCGCGAGGGAATCCAGGGCACGCACCTGGGCTTCGGCCACGGGACCCACTACTGCCTGGGGGCGCCGCTGGCGCGGCTGGAGCTGGAGGTCGCCCTCGGCTGCCTGCTGCGGGAGTTCCCGGAGATGCGGCTGGCGGACGCCCGGGAGAGCGAGGCGGCGTGGCTCCAGGGCCCGGTGGCGGCGTTCCGGGGGCTCCAGCACCTCCGGCTCGTCCTGGATCCGTCCCTCCCCACGGCCCCCGGCCCGGAGCCGACGGCGTCGACCCCGGCCTCCGCGCCGCCGGTGAGCCCGGTGTCCCCCGTGGCCTGAACGGTCGCGATGATCTCGGCGGTCCCGACCGGGCCGCAGGCAACTCCCGACCCACGGAAGGCGGACCGGCATGCCGGACTCCACGAGCACCTCCGAACGGCACCTCGCCGGCGTCGCGGCGGACGGGCCGCCGGTCTCCGCCGCGGGCCCCGGCGAGCTCGTCCGCGAGGAGCCGGGCGACCGCGCGCGGGGCCGCGCCGAGGCGCACCCGGCCCCGTCCAGGATCGACATGCACCACCACTACTGCGCCCCGGAATGGCGCGAGTGGGCCGAGCACCACGACTTGGTCCAGCCCGGGCAGCTGCCGCCGTGGGCGCGGCTCGACACCGAGGCCTCCATCCGGTTCATGGACCGGGCGGGCATCGCGACGGCCGTGCTCAAGCCCATGCTGCCGGCGCGCTACCGCTCCTCGGCCCAGCTGCGCGAGGCGATCACCATCACGCTGCGCTCGATGATCGAGGTCGCCACCTCGCATCCGGGACGGTTCTCGTTCTACGCGCCGCTCTTCCTGGACGACCCCGACGCCTCCTCGTGGGCCGTCCGCCGCGGGCTCGGCCAGCTCGGCGCCGTCGGCGTGAACGTGACCGCCAACTACGGGGGCGTCTACCTCGGGGACCCGGCCTACGACCGCCTGTTCCACGAACTGAACGACTGCTCCGCGGTGGTGGACACCCATCCGCACAACCTCCCGGGGGGCCCGCCCGGCACCGCGACGGTTCCGGGCATCCCGAACTTCCTGTGCGACTTCCTGCTGGACACCACGCGGGCCGCGGTCAACATGATCAGCAAGAGGACCCTCGACCGCTTCCCGGACATCTCGGTGATCCTGCCGCACGCCGGCGGCTTCCTGCCGTACATCGCGACGCGCATGCAGGCCCTGGGGCGGTTCTGCGACCCGCCGGTCGATCCCGGCGCCGTCCGCGACCACCTCGGGCGCTTCTACTACGACACCGCCGGTCCGATGGCCCCCGCGGCGACCCTGCTAACGCACGTGCCCGCCGACCGCGTGCTCTTCGGCACGGACTGGCCCGCGGCCCCCGCCGACACGGTCACCGACCTCGCGCTCCCCGCCCTGGAGGCGGACCCCGCCTTCACCCCGGAACAGCTCCAGGGGATCTACCGCGGCAACGCGCTGCGGCTGATCCCCCAGCTGGCGACGGTCTGACCGCGGCGCCGGGCCGTCAGGCCTTCGGCAGGGGTGCTTCGAGCGCCGCCTTGAGATTGCGCAGGGTGGTGCGGATGTTCCTCTGCTGGAAGTCGGCGAAGGTGTGTCCGCGCGTGGCCACCCGGTCGAAGGCGTTGGCCGCGAAGTCGGGCCACGCACGCCGGTCGTCGGTCCAGGTCTCCGTGACCCGGGTGCCCTCCGCGGCGGGCTCGAACCGGTACTCCCAGGTGGCGATGGGCCCCGGCAGCCTGGGCCGCCGCAGGCCGATGGCGTGCACCCTGAACCGGAACAGCCGGTCCTGGTCGGCCGCGGTCACGGTGCAGCGCGTGGTCCAGCGGAAGGGGCCCCGCTTGTTGTGGCCGTCGAAGACCATGCCGACGTACGCCGCGCCCGCGTCGCCGTGCAGGGTGGCCCCGAGGTTCTCCGGGCTCCAGCCTCCCATCAGGACGGGGTTGGACACGTGCTGGTAGACGGTCGCGGGGCCGACGCCGACGAGGATGCTGTCGGACACGCTGAACGTGCGGGACATGGGACTCCGATCTTCGGGTGCTGACGCTACCGTCTGCCCGCCACGCGAACTACCCCCCGGTAACTCCGCGCCCGCCGCGGTACCGGGCCGCCGTCGGGGCGTTCCCCGATCTTCCGTAAGCTCGTGACCGCCCGGCGCGGTCAAGTGGGCTTCCTGGAAAGCGAGTCCGCGGAGCACTGCCCGGGTGGACACGTCAGCCGACCCGAGGAACCACATGCTTCCGTCTTCGAACCAACGTCTGGCGCTGAGCGCCACCCTGCTCACCCTGGTCGCGGCGCTCGCGCCCGCGACCGCCGCCCAGGCCGCGCCAGCCGTCTCCCCCGAGGTCGCGCGGGCGGGCCTGGCGACGCCCGACCTCAAGGCCCTGGAGCAGGCGCTGCTGAACACGACCGCCGCCGGAGCCCCCGGCGCCATGGCCCGGTTCAGCGGCCCCGACGGCGTGGTGACCAAGGCCGTCGGCGTACGCGACACCGGCGCCGGCGCCGCCATGGACCCCAAGGCCCGCTTCCGGATCGGCAGCGTCAGCAAGACCTTCTCCTCCGTCGTCCTGCTCCAGCTGGTGGCCGAGAAGAAGATCTCCCTGGACGCGTCCGTCAACAGCTACCTGCCCGGCCTGCTGCCCGACGACCGGATCACCGTGCGCCACCTGATGACCCATCGGAGCGGGCTGGCGGACTACACCAACGCCATGTTCGCGCAGACCGTGCCCGGGTTCGAGGCGGTGCGGAACAAGGTGTTCGGCTACCAGGACCTGGTCAAGCTGTCGCTGGCCGAGCCGCGGACGACCGAGCCGGGCGTGGCGTACAAGTACTCCAACACCAACTTCGTCGTCGTCGGCATGCTCATCGAGAAGGCCACCGGCAACAAGGTCGCCAAGGAGTACGACCGCCGCATCTTCAAGCCCCTGAAGCTGAAGAACACCTCCTACGTCCACCCCGCCACGGCCGTCAAGGGCCTGCACGCGCGCGGCTACCTGCACCCCGACGAGGCCGGCGCGCCGCTGGTCGACTCCACCGAGCAGACGGTGTCGTGGGCCCAGTCCGCCGGGGCGGTCATCTCCAGCCCGGCCGACCTGAACACCTTCACGTCCGCCCTGCTCCGCGGGAAGCTGCTGTCCCCGGAGATGCTGGACGCCATGACCACCGTGACCCCGACCGACACCACGAACACCCGTTTCTACGGGTTGGGCCTGCGCCGCTACGACCTGTCCTGCGGCACGTCGGTCTACGGACACACGGGCACCGTGCAGGGCTACTACACCTACGCCTTCAGCACCCGTGACGGCCGCCAGAGCCTCGCCGCCATGGCCAACACCTCCAACCGGGGCCAGGCGAACACCGCCCTCGGCGGGACCCTCGAGGCCGCCTTCTGCGGGACGAAGGCCGCCAAGGCCATGAAGTCCCCGGCACGCGGCGCCTCGGTCGCCCCGGCCGAGGTGGACCTGCCCGAGCGCCACGCGCGCTGACGCGACCGGCCCCCGCTTCGCCACCGGCCGCCCGGCCCTCCGGGCGGCCGGACGCCCCGGTCGCGGCCCGCGGCGCGGGGGAACGGTAGCGGGGAATCGGTAGCGGGGTCCCGGGCGTGCGGACTCAGCCGCGCGGGGTCAGTTCGGCCATGGCGTTCCAGCCCTGGCCGGGCACCTGCACGTTGATGATCTCCGGGGTCGCCGCGATGGCCCCGGCGAGGGTCTCCATACCGGCCGCGAAGTGCGCGGAGGCCACGTGTGCGGCGCCCGCCTCGTCGTCCGCGAAGGCTTCCAGGAGCGTGTACGTGTTCGGGTCCTCGACACCGCGCGACCAGTCGAAGAAGAGGTTGCCCGGCTCGGCCCGGGTGGCGCGCGTGAAGTCGTCGACGAGCGCGGGCCAGTTGTCGCTGTGCTCCGGGCGGACGTCGAACCTGACGGCGATGAAGATCATGCGGTCCAGCCTGCCAGGAAGCGCGGGCCGAAGCACGCCCGCGCCCCCGGACCGGCCGGTGTCGCCCTTCACGGCGGCCGGTCACACCGCGATGACGGCCTTGCCGCGCACCTCGCCCGCCCGCAGGCGGCGGACGGCTTCGGGAACCTCGGCCAGCGGATGGACCCGGTCGACGACCGGGGTCACCCGGCCCGCCTCGATGAACCGGGTGAGGGCCAGCAGGTCCTCGTGGCGCACGCCGGCGGCGAGGGGGCGGAGCCGCTGACCGGTGAACGGCGACAGCATGAGCGCCCGCAGCTGCCGGTCGTTGCCCCCGATCCAGGACCCGCCGCCCTCGCCGCCGACGATGACGAGGGTGCCGCGGGCGGTGAGGGCGCGGCGGAGCCGGGAGAGCGGCCGGTTGCCGGCGATGTCGAGGACGAGGTCGTAGCGGACGCTGCCGTCGGTCGGGTCCTGGGTCGTGTAGTCGAGGACCTCGTCGGCACCGATGGAGCGGACGAGGTCGGCCTTGCCCGGACTGCACACGCCGGTGACGCGGGCGCCGAGCGCCTTGGCCAGCTGGACGGCGAAGGTGCCCACTCCTCCCGACGCGCCGAGGACGAGGACGTGCTGTCCGGCCGTCAGCCGGCCGACGTCGCGCAGCGCCTTCAGGGCGGTGCAGGCGGAGACGGGGACGGCCGCGGCCTCCTCGAAACCGAGCGTGCGGGGCTTGGGGGCGAGCTGGTCCTCCTTGGCGCAGGCGTACTCGGCGAACGAGCCGCCGCAGCCGCCGTAGACCTCGTCGCCCGCCCGCAGCCGGGTCACGTCCGGCCCGACGGCCGCCACGCGCCCTGCGACGTCGATGCCCCGGACCCGGTTCGCGGGCGCCCGGAGTCCGAAACCGGCGGCGCGGATCAGGTAGGGCCGGCCGGCGGTGAGGTGCCAGACCCCTTGGTCGACACCCGCGGCGCGGACCCGTACGAGCACCTCGCCCCTCCCGGGCACGGGCTGGGGTATCTCGGCCGGTCTCAGGACCTCGGGCGGTCCGTAGACGTCGTGGACGATGGCCTTCACGGGGTGTCTCCTTCGGTGTCGGGGTACTGGAACACGCCGTCGAGCGGAGCGCTGAACACGCGGGCGATCTGGAAGGCCATCTCCAGCGAGGGCGAGTAGCGCCCCTGCTCGATGGCGATGACGGTCTGGCGGCTGACACCGATTCGGCGGGCGAGTTCGGCCTGGGTCATCTCGCCGTGGGCGAACCGCAGCGCCCGGATCGAGTTGGTGACCCTGGTCGACCTCACCACGGGTGGAATCCGAGCCGGTAGGAGACGAGCTTGGCCACCGAGGAGAGGACGGACGACAGGACGAACGCCAGGTAGATGGCGTTGGCGATCCAGAACTGGTCGACCTCGGCCATGGCCAGCAGCAGTCCGGCCACCCCGCCGATCACGACGAAGGACTGCCCCACGTACTCGCCGAAGCGGTGGATCTCCCGGTCGCGCAGGTCCTTGACGTTGTCCTCGCGGGGCGTGGAGGCGGCCACGGCGATGTGGAGCACGATCTGGGCGGTGATCGCCGCGCCGACCGTCCAGCACAGCGCGGAGACGTAGGGCGCCTGCGCCAGCGGCAGACCCGCGGGCCGTGCGAGGACCAGCGCCAGATAGACCGCGTACGCGGTGACCGCGACCACCAGCATCGTCCAGGCGCGTTTCTCTTCGACTGCCACTCCGGCTCCCCATGTAAAGAATGCTTGACACTCAGGAGTGTCAAGCAGGGGCGACAGCGTGTCAAGTTTTCTGTACACGTGGAGGGTGGCTCCGCCGGTCGGCCGAGAGGTCGGCCGACCCGCGGAAGGCACGGAGGCGCGGGGTCAGGCCCGGTGCAGCAGCCCGTGCAGGACCTCGTGGAGGACGGCCTCCGGATCCGCCACCGCCTCCGGCACCCGCCAGGCCACGAAACCGTCCGGGCGGACGAGGACTGCCCCGGCCGGTGTCGTGCCGTGCACCTCGGCCCAGCCGGCTCCGTCCCCCGGCGCCAGATCGGCCTGCGGCCCGGCGCCGATCGCGTAGGCGACCAGGCCCGCGCCGGTCTTCGCGGCGACCCGGCGGGCCGCCTCGCACCAGGGCGTGTCCTCGGATGCCAGCAGGACGAACGTCCGCTCGTAGAGGTCCACGGTGGACTTCCGGCCGTCGGGCCCGTCCAGCCACATGTGCGGGGCCCGGGTGCCCGGTTCGCCCGAGAGCTGCAACCGGTCGGGCACCACCGGCAGGGAGGGGTCGGTCCCCAGGACGGCGCCCCGGGTGTAGCGGTAGCCCATGGCCACCTTCAGGACCCCGCCCGGCCGGCCTCCGCGTGCGTCCGCCGCCGGCTCGTACCCGGGATGGCTGTGCTCCGCCGAGCGGGCCGAGGCGCGCTCGCTCGTCGCGCGGGCCACCGGCAGCCGCTCGGCCTCGTACGAGTCCAGCAGCCCCTGGCCCGCAGATCCGCCCAGGACCGCGGCGAGCTTCCAGGCCAGGTTGTGGGCGTCCTGGATGCCGGTGTTGGAGCCGAACGCCCCCGTCGGGGACATCTCGTGGGCGGAGTCGCCGGCGAGGAAGACCCGGCCGACCGAGTACCGCTGCGCGACCCGCTCGGCGGCGTGCCAGGGGGCCTTCCCCGTGATCTCGACGTCGAGGCCGGGGTCGCCGACGGCGCGGCGGATGTGCTCGATGCAGCGCTCCTCGGTGAAGTCCTCCAGCATCTCGCCCCGGTCCGGGTGCCAGGGGGCGTGGAAGACCCACCGCTCCCGGTTGTCGACCGGCAGCAGGGCCCCGTCCGCATCCGGCTTCGTCAGGTAGCAGACGATGAAGCGGCGGTCGCCGACGATGCCCGCGAGGCCCCGGGAGCGGAAGGTGATGCTCACGTTGTGGAACAGCTCTCCGGGTCCGCTCTGCCCGATGCGGAGCTGCTCCCGCACGGGGCTGCGCGGTCCGTCGGCGGCGACCATGTAGTCCGCGCGCACGGTGGTGTGCTCACCGGTGTCCCGGCTCTTCAGCCGCGCGGTCACCCCGGAGGCGTCCGGTTCGAAGGACTGGAGCTCGGTGGAGTACCGCAGGTCGGCCCCGAGCGCGGGGGTCACGGACATCAGGACCGGCTCGATGTCGTTCTGGCTGCACAGGCACCACGCCGAGGGGCTGAAGCGCGCGAGCGCGCCCCCCGGGTCGATCTCCTCGAACAGCCACTCCTGGTCGTCACCGGTCAGGGATCCGCCCTGCAGGATGCCGTGGTTGTCCGCCAGGGCCGAGGCGGCCTCGCGGATCCGCGCCTCGACTCCGGCGACCCGGAACAGCTCCATCGTCCGGACGTTGATGCCGCGGCCGCGCGGGTGCAGGGAGGTGCCCGCGTGCTTCTCGACCAGCATGTGCCTGATGCCGTGGCGGCCCAGGAACAGCGAGGTGCACAGACCCACCAGGGAGCCGCCCACGATGAGGACGGGCACGTGGTGGTCGACGTTTTCCTTCATGGGTTCCTTCATGCCCTGTCCGGGGGCTCTTGCCTCGCCCGTTCACCCGCATGGTTCTCCCCTCTCGCGCCGATCGCACTAAGGGACAACGATCGGGTCGGGTGGCGCCACCCGCGTTACGGGGGGCTGACCGACCGCATCCGCAGGCGGATCACCCAGGCGGATGCCACCGAAGACCGACGACGCCCCATGGCATGCGGCGACCGCCCGGTCTCGAAGGAGTGTGAACGATGACGACTATGTCGGAACGGATATCCCAGTCCGCCTTCGACGACTCCAGGCTGCGGGTCGTGCTGCTGCTGGACCTGTACGACGGGGCCCAGAACGAATTCCTGGAGGTGTACGAGCATCTGCGCAAGCAGGTGTCGTCCGTACCCGGGCACATCAGCGACGAACTGTGCCAGTCGATCGAGAACCCGTCCCAATGGCTCATCACCAGCGAGTGGGAGAGCGCGCAGCCCTTCCTCGCCTGGATCAACAGCGAGGCGCACGTCGAGACCGTGCAGCCGCTCCACGGATGCGTGCGCGACACCCGCTCCCTGCGGTTCAGCGTGCTGCGGGAGACCGGCAGGACTGCTCCGCCCACACCCTCCGTGGCGGGGTTCGACTTCACCGCCGGACCCGGGTACGGCGGCGCACCCGTGCGCGAACGCGGCCGGGAACGCCTCCTAACCGCCCCCCGGCGCGGCGACGGCGTGATGCGCCACGCCCTGACCTTCACCGTCAAACCGGGCAGTGAGGCCGTGGTCGCGGAGCTGCTGGCCGGGTACGCCTCGCCGCAGGCCCGGGTCGACGAGAACACCCGGCTCCGCCGCACCTCGCTGTACATGCACGGCAACCGCGTCGTGCGGACGGTCGAGGTGGAGGGGGACCTGCTCGCGGCGCTGCGGCACGTGTCCGGCCAGCCCGAGGTCCGGGCGGTGGAGGAGGCCGTCAACCCGTACCTGGAGCAGGACCGGGACCTCACCGATCCGGCGTCCGCCCGGGTCTTCTTCACCCGCGCCGCCCTCCCGGCGGTCCACCACGTGGCACACGGCGGGCAGCCGGCCGCCCCGCTGCGGCGGCACGCGCTGTTCTACCCCGCCAAGGACGGCTGCGGCGCGGCCCTGGCCCGGCTGCTCGCCGAGCAGGACGAGGCGGCCGTGGACGACCCCGACAGCCCCGTCGAGGCCAGCACGGTCTTCCAGCGCGACGACGTCGTCGTACGGCTCCTGGACCTGAGCGGCCCGCTCGACGCCCGGCCCGAGCTCGCGCTCGGCGTCCGGGCCGGCCACAAGGCGGGGGTGCTCGCCCGCCTGCTCGACAGCGCCAAGGACGGGGTCCCGACCACGGACGAGGAGCTCTCCCGCTTCCTGGCGCGCTCCGAGATGCGCCTCATCACCGACCGGCGCGCGCCGGCGCAGTCCTGAGGAGGGTCCCATGACCGTTCAGCTGACGATGGAAGACCTGGCCGCGCTGATGAAGAAGGGCGCGGGAGTCACCGTCGACCCCGTCGCCATGGCCGACCGCCCCGACTCGGGCTTCGACGAGTGGGGCCTCGACTCCCTCGGCCTCCTCGGCATCGTCGGCGAGCTGGAGAACCGGCACAGCCGGCCCCTGCCTGCCGACGCGGACCGCTGCAGATCGCCGCGGGAGTTCATCGAGCTGGTCAACACCTCCCTCCTGGCCGGGAGCTGACCGGCCGGCCACCGCCCGGCACACGTGCCCGTGCCCGTGCCCCGAGACCGGCGTCGCGCCGGTCTCGGGGCATGCGGGGTGCCCCGGCAGGGGCGGCGGCCGACGGCCCCGGCTCCTAACCGGGCACGGTGCACTCGAAGGCGTGGAGGTAGGCGTTGACCGGACGGACCTCGCCGACCAGCAGGCCGGCGTCCGCCATCCGGGTCACGAGGCTCTCCCTGGTGTGCTTGGCGCCGCCCACGTTGAGCAGCAGCAGCAGGTCCATGGCCGTGGTGAACTTCATCGACGGACTGTCGTCCACGAGGTTCTCGATGACGACGACCCTGGCCCCGGGGCGGGCGGCGTCGAGGACGTTGCGCAGGGTCCTGCGCGTGCTCTCGTCGTCCCATTCCAGGATGTTCTTGATGATGTAGAGGTCCGCCTCGACCGGGACCTCCTCGCGGCAGTCGCCGGCGACGATGGCGGCCCGGTCGGCGAGCGGCCCGCCGTCCCGCAGCCGCGGGTCCGCCTTGGCCACCACTCCCGGGAGGTCCAGCAGGACCCCCCGGACCTCCGGGTGCTTCTCCAGCAGGCCGGCCAGCACGTGGCCCTGGCCGCCGCCGATGTCCGCGACCACGCAGACCCCGGTGAGGTCGAGGAGTTCCGCGACGTCCAGCGCCGACTGCCTGCTGGACGTGGTCATCGCCCGGTTGAAGACGTGGGCCGACTCCGGCGCGTCCTCGTGCAGGTAGTCGAAGAACCCCTTGCCGTAGAGGTCGGGGAAGACGCTCCCGCCGGAGCGGACCGCGTCGTCGAGCCGCGGCCAGACCTGCCAGGTCCAGGGCTCGGTGCACCACAAGGAGATGTAGCGCAGGCTGTGCGGGTCGTCCTCGCGCAGCAGCCTCGACATCTCCGTGTGGACGAAGCGGCCGTCCTCCGTCTCCGCGAAGACGCCGTAGCAGGTCAGGGCGCGGAGCAGGCGCTCCAGGGGCTGCGGTTCGCAGTCCAGGGCCGCCGCCAGCCCGGCCGCGGTGGCGGGCGTCTCGCCAAGGGCGTCGGCCACCCCGAGGCGGGCCGCGGCGCGGACGGCGGCGGCGCACGCCGCGCCGAAGACGAGCTCCCGCAGGCGCATGGCGGGCTGCGGGGTGTGGGCGGGGACGGGTACGTGCGGGGTGGCGGCGGGGATGGTGGCGGGGATGGTGGCGGACGGGGGCGGGGTGGCTGGTGTGGTGCTGGTCGTGGTCATACGGCTTCGCTCCTCCTGTCGACGGGAAACACGGTCAGCACATCCCTGCGGGCGTGGAGATCCGGCACCTGTTGCGCAGGAATGTGTTGCCGCTCCCGGTCCCCTGGTTGGCGAGGTCGGCCGGCTTGTTGCCCGTCACTTCGTTGTCCTTGATGACGTTGTCGGTGTTCTGCGCGCCCACGAAGCTCTTGAACAGCAGGATTCCGCCGGACAGCGGGGCGGAGCCCACGTTGCCGCGGACGGAGTTCCCCCGGATGGTCGTCTTCTCGGCTCCGGTGAGCACGATGCCCGCCCCCTGGATGTCCGGGAGGCGGCTGTTGCCGCGGCAGAACTTGTTGTTCTCGTGGATCCGGTTGCCGCGGATGGTCATGTCGCCGGCGCCGGGATCGCCCTCGTCGCCGACGACGAACACGCCGCCGCAGTTCCCGGTGAGGGTGTTGTCGTGCACGCTGAGGTTCCGGACCCGCCTGACCGTCACCCCGATCCGGTTCCCGGTCAGCGTGTTGCCGTGGACCCGGGCGCCCAGGGTGTCGGTGGCGCCGCCCTCACGGTCGATGGTGTTCGCGAGGAAGATCCCGGACTCGGCGTTGTTCCGGGCCACGTTGGCGCGGAAGACTCCGCGGGTGGACCTCTCCTGGGCGATGCCCCAGGTACCGCTCTTCTCCGCGGTGACCTGCTCGACCCTCATCCGGTCGGTGCGGGAGGCCCAGATGCCGCTCTTCCTGAATCCCGTCAGGGTCAGCGATCGGATGCTGACCCGGGCGACGGGCTTCTCGACCGTCCCTATGACGCAGATGCCGTTGCCGGCCACGGCGCAGGCGTTGTCCGCGCGCACGGCGGCCGGGGCCGGCGGCATGATCACCGTCTTCGAGCCCGATCCCCGCAGGGTCAGGGGCTTGGTGATGTTCACGCTCTCGTGATAGGTGCCGGGCAGCACGAAGACGCTGTCTCCCGGCCGTGCGGCGTCCACCGCTTCCTGGATCGACTCGCCCGGACGCACCGTGTGGCCGGCGGCGGCAGCGGTCGGCGCGAGGGCGCCGAGGCCTGCGGCCATCACGACCGAGATGCATGCGAGGGAGTGGAACTGTCGGTTCGTCACGATGCCGAAGTTAGGGGCGATCACCTCCGCCCGCCACACCGGGTAAGCGGATGGATACATGTCGTGGGCAAACGGCGGCATTTTGGGCCCGCAGGAGTGGCGACCCCACACCCCGTCAGGCCGGCGCGTCCACCGCCGGGATCGCGCGGCTCCGGAGGTTCCTGTTCTCGTCATACCGGGCGCGAGCGCCGTCTGTCCGTCACGCCCCGCTGTAGCCTGGGCCCTGCCGTCTCGCAGCCTGGGCACGCATGGCCATGGGGGATGTTTTGGGCGATCCGGACCGCCGACGGAACACCGATCACCAGCACGGTTCACCCGGCGACGCCACGGCGTCGTTCCCCGCGCGGCTGAGACGGCTGCGCCGGGACCGCGGCCTGTCGCTGGCCGACCTGGCCCGGCAGACGCACTACAGCAAGGGCTACCTGAGCAAGATCGAGACGGGTGCCAAACCCGCCACCCCGGACGTCGCGCGCCGCTGCGACGAGGTCCTGCGCGCCGAAGGCGAACTGCTGCGGCTGGTCCGGGAGACGGGCCCGGCCGGCTCCGTCCCCGGCCCGCGTCCCGCCACCGCCGGCCACCGGCCCTCCGGTGCGTGCCCCTATCCGGGGCTGCCGGCCTTCACCGCGCGGGACGCCGGGCGGTACTTCGGCCGGGCGCGGGCGACGGCAGAGCTGGTCGAGCGGGTCTTCGAGCGCATCGGCGACGGACCGCTGCTGCTGGTCGCGCCCTCCGGCGCCGGCAAGTCCTCCCTGCTCAACGCCGGTCTCGTACCCGCCCTCGGGCGCGTCGGAGGCTTCCCGATGCCGGGGGCCGACACCTGGCCGGTGGTGCGCTTCACCCCCACCGCCCGGCCGCTGGAGGAGCTGCTGGACTGCGCCGCGAAGGTGCTGGGCAGCGATCCCGGCCTCTCCGTACAGGAACTGCGGGAGCGGCCCGAGGCGCTCCTCGAAGCCGTCAGCCGGCTTTCGGACCACACCCGTACGGGTGAGTCCCCGGCGCAGCCGGTCAGGCCGGTGCTGCTCGTCGACCAGTTCGAGGAGCTGTTCACCCTCTGCGCCGACGAGGACGAGCGGCGCGCTTTCGTGCGGGTGCTCACCACCGTGGCGAGCGCACCGCGGGCCGCGGCGGCCGGACAGGAACCCGCCGTGGTGGTCCTGGGGGTACGGGCCGACTTCTCCGGCGACTGCATGGACCTCCCGGAGCTCGCCCCGGCGTTCACCGCGGGGTTGTTCGTGCTTCCCCCGATGTCCGTGGCGGAGCTGCGGGAGTCCGTCACGCGCCCGGCGGAGCTCGCCGGCGCCACCCTCGAACCGGGCCTGGTCCCCGTGCTGCTGCGGGACGCCGGACTGCGCGACGACGCGTCCGGCCGGGTCCCCGCCGGGGCGCTGCCGCTGGTCTCCCACGCGCTGATGGCCACCTGGCAGGAGCGGGAGGGGGACGCGCTGACCGTCGCCGGGTACGAGCGCACCGGCGGCATCCAGGGGGCGGTCGCGCGCACGGCGGAGACGGTGTTCGCCGGCCTGTACCCGGCCGAGCAGAGGGCGATCCGCCGCATCCTGGTACGGCTGGTGCAGATCGCCGAGGGCGCCGGCGCCACCCGCCGCCGGGCGGCCCGGACCGCCCTGCTGGGGTCGTCGGACGGCGCGGAGGGCGCCGCCGCGGCGCTGGACCGCTTCGTCCGGGCCCGGCTCGTCACCATGGACCGGGACACCGTGGAGATCACCCACGAGGCGCTGCTGCACGCCTGGCCGCGGTTGCGCGGGTGGATCCGCGCGGACCGGGCCGGGCTCCTGATCCACCAGCAGCTGGCCCACGCCGCCGCCGAGTGGGAGCGCGAGGGGCGCGATCCGTCGGCCCTCTACCGCGGGACCCGGCTGGACACGGTCCGGTCCTGGGCCGACGAGCTCGACGGCCGCAGCCGGCTCGGCCCCCTGGAGGAGGACTTCCTGCGGGCCTGCCAGGCCGGTGAGGACGGTCGGGAGCGGCAGGCGCGGCGTCAGGTCCGGCTGCGGCAGCGGATGCTGGCCACCCTGCTGGTCCTGCTGCTCCTCGCACTGGGCGCGGGCGGCCTGGCCTACCAGCAGCGCACGGCCGCCCTCGGGCAGGAACGCGAGGCCCGTTCCCGGGCGCTGGCCCTGCAGTCGGCCGCGCTCGCCGCCGGACAGCCGGAGGGATCGATGCTGCTGGCCGGTCTGGCGTACCGGACCGAGCAGACGGCCGAGGCCCGCGGGGCGCTGCTGAGCACGCAGGCCCAGCCCTTCGTGGCCCGGCTCTCCGGGCACGGCGGGCCCGTCAACGCGGTGGCCTTCTCCCCCGACGACTCCGCGCTGGCGGCGGCCAGTTCCGACGGGACGGTGACGCTGCGCCGGCTCTCCGACCGCCGTACGACGGCCACCTTCCGGATGCCCGGCCGGGTGCGTGCGGTCGCCTTCGGCCCCGACGGCCGCACGCTCGCGGCCGCGTCCCCGGACGCGCCGGCCCGGGTGTGGGACACGTCCGGACGGGGGGCGGCCGTGGTCCTCCCGGGGCGTACCGCGGGCGCCCGGGCGCTGGCCTTCGCCCCCGACGGGCGGACGCTGGCCGTCGCGGCCGCCGACGGGACGGTCCTGCTGTGGGAGACCGGCGGGGAGCACCGGGTCCTGGCGGCGCTCCCCGGCCACACCGGGCGGGTCAACGCGCTGGCCTTCGCCCCGGACGGCCGGACGCTGGTGTCGGCGGGCGCCGACCGGACCGTACGGCTGTGGAATCCGGACCCGCAGGACGCCCGTCCGCTCGCCGTGCTCTCCGGGCACTCCGACGAGGTGCTGGGGGTGTCGTTCTCGCCGGACGGGACGGCGCTCGCCACCGGGGGCGTGGACCGGACCGTACGGCTGTGGGACGTGGCCGGGCGGCGGACGACCGCGACGCTGAGCGGGCACAGCGACGACGTGAACGGGGTCGCCCACACCCCGGACGGCACGACGGTCGTCAGCGCGGGCGGCGACGGGACGACCCGGCTGTGGGACGTGTCCAGCGGCCGGCTGACGGCGACGCTCGCCGGGCACACCGACTACGTGCTGGGCGTGGCCGTGGACGAGGGCGGGGCGCTGCTGGCCACCGCCGGATTCGACCAGTCGGTGGTGCTGTGGGACCTGCGGGGGCCGGTGCTGGCGCCGCGCCCGTTCACCGAGATCTGGCACGCGGCGTACAGCCCGGACGGCAGGCTGCTGGCGACCGCGCAGGCCGACCACACCGTGCGGCTGTGGGACGTGGCGGGCCGGCGCGTCCTGACCACCTTCACCGGGCACAGCGAGACGGTGTTCTCGGTGGCCTTCTCGCCGGACGGGCGGACGCTGGCCTCGGCCGGTTCGGACGGCACCGTCCGGCTGTGGGACGTGGCCGCGCGCGGTCCGGCAGCCACCCTCACCAGCCTGGGCGGGACCGTGTTCTCGGTGGCCTTCTCCCCGGACGGGCGGACGCTGGCCTCGGCCGGTTCGGACGGCGCCGTCCGGCTGTGGGACGTGGCGGCCCGCCGGCCGCTGGCCCTCCTCGCCGGGCACACGGACTTCGCCAACGACGTGGTGTTCAGCCCCGACGGGCGCACCCTGGCGAGCGCCGGGGACGACCTGACGGTCCGGCTGTGGGACGTGGCGGCGCGCAGCCCGCTGGCCAGCCTGACGGGGCATACGGGAGCGGTGCGGGCCGTGGCCTTCAGCCCGGACGGGCGGACCCTGGCGAGCAGCGGCAACGACGGTACGGTCCGCCTGTGGGACGCCGGGAGCCGGCGTTTCGAGGCGGCCCTCGCCGGTCACACCGGCTCCGCCCGGGGCATCGCCTTCTCCCCCGACGGCCGGACGCTGGCGAGCAGCGGGAACGACCGTACGGTACGGCTCTGGGACGTGCCCGGCCGCCGTGCGGTGGCGGCGCTGGCCGGGCACGCGAACGCCGTGTGGGGGGTGGCCTTCTCCCCCGGCGGGCGGACGGTGGCCAGCAGCAGCACCGACGGCACCGTGCGGCTGTGGGACCTGGACGTCGGTGCCCGGCTGGCCGAGTTGTGCCGGCTGCGGGCGGACACCGACCCGGAGGCGGGGCCGGTGCCGGTCCCCGGAGTGTCGGTCCCGCCGGACCGGGGCTGCCCGCGCCGCTGACGCCGGCCGGCGGGCCCGGCCCCGGCTCTGATGCCGGCCGGCGGGCCCGGCCCCGCTGCCCCCGGAGCACCGGCCGGTCCGGGTGCCGCACGGCACCCGCACCACGTGGTGGTCCGGCGGCCGTCCTCAGGCGCCGGCGATGACGAGGAGCGTGCGGGCCGGAGCCGGTCCGGCCAGCCGGCAGCGGTGCGGGACCTCGCCCCGGTGGTGGGCGCTCTGGCCGGCGCGCAGGTGCAGCGGCTCCTCGCCCTCGACCTCCAGGACGATCTCGCCCTCCAGCACGTACAGGAGGTCCTCGCCCGGGTGCTCGAACCAGCCGCGCTCCCCCGGCCCGGCTCGTGGTGGGCTTCCGCAGCGCCTCCACGACGGTGGCCGTCGACCGCGCCGACGGGTCCGTGCGCTGGCGCATCGGCCCCGACGTACTGGCGCAGCAGCACCACCCGCACGAGCTGCCCGGCGGCACCGTCCTCGTCTTCGACAACGGCACCTACCGCGACACCACCTCGGTGCCGTACTCGCGGGTGCTGGAGCTCGATCCGCACACCGGCGAGGAGGTGTGGTCCTACGAGGACAACCCGCCGCAGACCTTCTTCAGCCCCTACATGTCCAGCGCCCAGCGGCTGCCCAACGGGAACACCTTCATCGCCGAGGGGTCCTTCGGACGGCTCTTCGAGGTGACCCCCGGCGGGGACGTGGTGTGGGAGTTCGTGGTACCGCAGTTCCGGTCCTTCGGCAAAGGGGTCGGACTGGAGTCCTCGGACGGTGCCCAGAACTCCGTTTTCCGCGCCTATCGCTACTCCGCCGAGCAGCTTCCCTGGCTTTGATCCGACCCGGAATCATTTCCTCCGAGGGCGTTGTGTGTACGGGGTATGAAATCGGCACGCGCCTTTGCGCGTGCCGATATCGAGACCGTTGACACCCCTTCTCCGGGCTGCCTAGCTTACGCCGCAGACAAACGACATCAGCGGCCTCTCCCGTCCGGCATGACGGCTGCTTTTCGATTCCCCCGCATATCGAGGCTGCTGGAGTGTCCGTGACCGAACCACTGCTCGTCTCCGCCCCCGTCGGCCCTCCCGGACCCCCCGGTCCGACCGGCCCGCCGGGTCCCGCCGAGCGGGTCCTCCCGCTCCGCCGGCCCGGCCGGTGGGCCGCCGCCGCCATCGTCCTGGTGCTGGTCTCCCAGGCGGCCCACGGGCTCCTCTCCAACCCCTTCTACCAATGGGACCGCTTCGCGTACTGGTTCCTCCGGCCGGTCATCCTGGAGGGGCTGCTCATCACCCTCCAGGTGGCCGCGTACAGCGCGGTCCTGGGCCTGGCCGGCGGCGTCCTGCTGGCGCTGGGCAGGCTCTCCGGCAACCCGGTGCTGCGGTCGGTGAGCTGGACGTACATCTGGCTCTTCCGCTCCGTGCCGCTGATCGTGATCCTGCTCTTCCTCTACAACCTCGGCGCGCTCTACCCCACCCTGAGCATCGGGGTGCCGTTCGGGCCCGCGTTCTTCACCTTCGACGAGTCGCGGCTCGCCACCGACATCGTCGTGGCGGTCGTGGGGCTGAGCCTGAGCGAGGCGGCGTACGCGGCCGAGATCGTCCGGGCCGGCGTGCTCTCCGTCGACCAGGGCCAGCACGAGGCGGCGGCCGCGCTGGGCCTGCCCAAGCGGTACCAGTTCGCCCGGATCGTCTTCCCGCAGGCGCTCCGCTCGATCGTCCCCTCCTACGTGAACCAGCTGATCGGCCTCCTCAAGGCCACCTCGCTGGTCTTCTACGTGTCCCTGCTCGATCTGTTCGGCTCCGTGCAGAGCCTGGCCAGCACGTATCCGGGCGACGTGGTGCCGCTGCTGCTGGTGGCCACCGTCTGGTACGTGATCCTCACCAGCCTGGTGTCCGCCGTGCAGTTCTACGTGGAGCGCCACTACGCCCGCGGCGCGCTGCGCACCCTGCCGCCCACCCCCGTCCAGCGGGCCCGAACGGGCCTGCGCGACCTGCGGATCCGCTTCCGGAAGGAGACGGCCCGATGACCACCGCCACCACCACCGCCGCCACCCCGTCCCGCGGTACCGCCCCCGCCGCGCACGACGCGGACGGGCGGCCCGCCGCCGTCGAGGTGCACGCCGTGCACAAGTGGTACGGCGCCCACCGGGTCCTGGACGGGATCGACCTGACCCTCGCCCCGGGTACCGTCACCGTGATCCTGGGCCGTTCCGGCTCCGGCAAGTCCACGCTGCTGCGGGTCCTCAACCACCTGGAGAAGCCGGACGCCGGGTACGTCAGCGTCGGCGGCGAGCCGATCGGCGTCCAACGCCACGGAGACCGGCTCAAGGAGCTGGGAGAGCGGGCGATCCTCGCCCAGCGCAGCCGGATCGGCTTCGTCTTCCAGAGCTTCAACCTCTTCCCGCACCTGACCGTGCTGGAGAACGTGGCCGCGGCCCCCGCGGCCACCGGCAGGCTGCCCCGGGCCGAGGCCGACGCACTGGCCCGCGAACTGCTGGAGCGGGTCGGGCTCGGGGACCGGGCCGACGCCTACCCGCGGCAGCTGTCCGGCGGCCAGCAGCAGCGGGTGGCCATCGCCCGCGCGCTCGCGCTGCGGCCCGGGGTCATCCTCTTCGACGAGCCCACCTCCGCCCTGGACCCCGAGCTCGTCGGCGAAGTGCTCTCCGTGATCAAGGACCTGGCCACCGGTGGCACCACCCTCGTCGTGGTGACCCACGAGATCGGCTTCGCCCGCGAGGTGGCCGACCGGATCGTCTTCCTCCACGAGGGCCGCGTCGTCGAGCAGGGCCCGCCCGGCGAGGTCCTGGACCGGCCCGCGCACCCCCGCACCCGGGAGTTCCTCGGCAAGGTGCTGTGACTCCCCGCACCCACCCCCCTGTTGCGCCCGCGCACGCCCACCACCCCGCGTACCCGCTGCGCTCCTCTGCGAAAAGGAACACCATGCGACACCGAACCGCCCTGCGCACCAGACTCGTCCGCGGCCTCGGCGCGGCGACCGCCACCATGGCCCTCGCCTCCGCACTCACCGCGTGCGGAGGCGAGGCCGAGGCCACCGACACCGCTGCGGGCAGGGTCACCGTCGGCGCCGTCTCCAACGGCGCCGCGCGGCAGGCCGAGCTGGACGCACCGGTCGTGGAGTCCCTGCGCGCCGGCCTGCCCGAAGCCGTCCGCAAGCGCGGCGAGCTCGTCATCGGGGTCGGCGCCCTGCCCGCAGGCTTCCCGCCCCTGGCGTACGTCGGTACGGACCAGAAGACCTTCACGGGCGCGGAGCCCGACCTCGGCCGGCTGGTCGCCGCGACCCTGGGGCTCAAGCCCGTCGTGAAGAACTCCACCTGGGAGAACCTCTTCGTCGGCATCGACAGCGGCAAGGTCGACGTGGCCTTCACCAACGTGACGGTGACCGAGGAGCGCAAGAAGAAGTACGAATTCGCCTCCTACCGGAAGGACAACCTGGCCTTCGAGGCACTGAAGGAGAACCCCTGGAACTTCGGCGGCGACCACCGCAGCCTCGCGGGCAAGACGGTGGCGGTCAGCTCGGGGACCAACCAGGAGAAGATCCTGCTGGAGTGGCAGAGGAAGCTCCGGGCCGAGGGCGCGGACCTCACGGTCAAGTACTTTCCCGACGCCAACAGCACCAACCTGGCGTTGAGCGGCAAGAAGATCGACCTGTACTTCGGACCGAACCCGTCCATCGCCTACCACATCACCCAGACCGCGGGCGGCAACGCCGCCACCCGCAACGCCGGATCGTACTCCGGGGCCGGTGAGACGCTCCAGGGGCTCATCGCGGCGACCGCCAAGAAGGACAGCGGTCTCGCCAAGCCGGTGGCGGACGCGATCAACCACCTGATCCGCAACGGCCAGTACGCGCAGCTGCTCAGCGCCTGGAACCTCTCCAACGAAGCCGTACCCGTCTCGGAGGTCAACCCTCCCGGCCTGCCCGCGACCAACTCCTGAGCCTGCGGGCCGCCCCCCGGCCCCGGCTCGCGCCGCCCGAGGAGGGTCTCGTCCCATGAGCACCGCCGCCCGCACCCCGCTCACCCCGCTCTCCCCGCACATCCTCGACAACCCCGCCTGGGCCTCGCTGTCGGGCCCGCACGCGGCCTTCGCCGAGCAGCCGGGCAGCCGCTCCGGCCGCTCGGGCCACCCCCTTCGCCCGGGCCGCCCCGGCCGCTCCGTCCACGCCGCCCGCTACGCCCCGGACGTCGCTCCGTTCGCGGCGCTCGCGGACCCGTCGGACCCGCGGTCCTGGGCGGCGCTGCACGAGCTCGTCGGACCCGGCGAGGTCGTGTCCCTCACCGGGCTGCCGACCCCGCCCGAGGGGTGGGAGACCGTGGACGCGATCGAGGCCGTGCAGCTCGTCGACACCGCGCTGCGCGCCGAGCCGGCCCCCGGGGCGGTCCGGCTCGGGCCGGACGACGTGCCGGAGATCCTCGCGCTCATCGAGCTCACGAAGCCGGGCCCGTTCCTGCACCGCACCGTCGAACTGGGCACGTACCTCGGCATCCGCCACCAGGGGCGGCTGGTGGCGATGGCCGGGGAGCGGCTGCGCCCGCCCGGCTGGACCGAGATCAGCGCGGTGTGCACCCACCCCGACCACCGCGGCGGCGGTCTGGCGACGCGGTTGGTCCGCGCGGTCGCCGCGGGCATCCGGGACCGGGGCGACGTGCCGTTCCTGCACGCCGCCGCGCGCAACACGACCGCGATCCGGCTGTACGAGTCGATGGGCTTCACCCTGCGGCGCCGGCCTTTCTTCCTGGCACTCCGGACGCCGTGCGACCCGGGTTACACCGCTGCCAAGTTCTCTTCATATGCCCGTCATTGAACGGGCCTGCCTTCGGGCGTAGCGTCTTGGAAAGAAATGGCTGACGGGACGAATTCGCCACCCCGCGCAGATTTCTCTTCCGCACGCCGATCAGGAAGGCGTATTCCGACGTGTCCGATTCCCCGTCATCGTCCGCTGCCGCCCCGTCGTCCGCTCCGCTGCACCTCGCCGTGGCCCTTGACGGAGCCGGCCGGCACCCTGCCGCCTGGCGTGAGCCGGGCGGCAGGCCCGAGGCGCTCTTCACCGCCCGGTACTGGGCCGACGCCGTCGCAGAGGCCGAGGCAGGACTGCTCGACTTCGTCACCTTCGAGGACGGCCTCTGCCTCCAGTCCTCCTCGCCCGAGGGACCCGACGGACGGACCGACCGGGTGCGGGGGCGGCTGGACGCCGTGCTCACGGCCGCCCGGGTCGCACCGCTGACCCGGCACATCGGGCTGGTCCCGAGCGTGACCGCCACGCACACCGAGCCCTTCCACGTCTCCAAGGCGATCGCCACCCTCGACCACGTCAGCCGCGGTCGCGCCGGGCTGCACGTCCAGATCTCCGGACTGCCGCACGAGGCCGCCCACTTCGGACGTCGCACGCCCCCGCTCCCCGCCGCGGAGCTGTACGACGAGGCCGCCGACCACATCGAGGTGGTCCGGCGGCTGTGGGACAGCTGGGAGGACGGCGCGGAGATCCGGGACGTGGCCACCGGCCGCTTCGTCGACCGCGACAAGCTGCACTACATCGACTTCGAGGGACGGCACTTCAGTGTCAGGGGTCCCTCCATCACCCCGCGGCCGCCGCAGGGACAGCCCCTCGTGAGCGCCGGCGGTGTCGCCGCCGGCGCCGAGGCCTCCCACCGGCTCGTCGCCCGGTCCGCCGACATCGGTTACGTCGCCGCCCGCGGCGCCGAGGGCTTCCGCACGGCCGCCGCCGCGATCCGGCGGCTGCGGGAGGGCGCCGGCCCCGGGCCGGAGCCGCTGCACCTCTTCGGCGACCTGACCGTCTTCCTCGACCGGGACGCGGCTGCGGCCGCCGACCGCAAGGGCCGGCTCGACGCCCTGGCGGGGCACCCGTTCGAAGACGACACCGAGGTCTTCACCGGAACGCCCGCCCACCTGGCCGACCTGCTCGCGGAACGGCAGGAGGCGGGCCTGTCGGGCTTCCGGCTGCGGCCGGGCGCCACCGCCCACGACCTGCCCGCCGTCACCCGCGGGCTGGTGCCGGAGCTCCAGCGCCGCGGTCTGTTCCGCCGTGCGTACGGGGCGGGGACCCTGCGCGGACTGCTCGGCCTGGAACGCCCGGCCAACCGCTACGCCGCGCGGCCCTCCGCAAGCCCCGCCGCCTGACCCGGACGATCCGGAAGGACGAACCATGAGCACCAAGCCGCTCAAGCAGATCCATCTCGCGGCCCACTTTCCGGGCGTCAACAACACCACCGTGTGGAGCGATCCGGCGGCGGGCAGCCACATCGACTTCGACTCGTTCGTCCATCTCGCGCAGACCGCCGAGCGCGCCAAGTTCGACTTCCTGTTCCTGGCCGAGGGCCTGCGTCTGCGCGAACAGGGCGGGCTGATCTACGACTTGGACGTGGTGGGCCGCCCGGACACCTTCACGGTCCTCGCCGCCCTGGCGGGCGTCACCGAGCGGCTCGGCCTGACCGGCACCATCAACACCACCTTCAACGAGCCCTACGAGGTGGCCCGCCAGTTCGCCTCGCTCGACCACCTCTCCGAGGGCCGCGCCGCCTGGAACGTCGTCACCTCCTGGGACGCCTTCACCGGGGAGAACTTCCGCCGCGGCGGGTTCCTGCCCCGCGGGGACCGCTACGCGCGGGCCCGGGAGTTCCTGTCCACCGCCATCGAGCTCTTCGATTCCTGGGACGGCTCCGAGGTGGCCGCCGACGCCGGTTCGGGCACCTTCCTGCGGGACGCGCGGGCCGGGACCTTCGCCCACCGGGGCCCGCACTTCGACATCGAGGGCCGGTTCAACGTGCCGCGCAGTCCGCAGGGCCGGCCGGTCGTCTTCCAGGCGGGCGACTCCGACGAGGGCCGGGAGTTCGCGGCCTCCGCGGCGGACGCGATCTTCAGCCGGTACGGGACCCTGGGCGAGGGCCGGGCGTTCTACGCCGACGTCAAGGGCCGTCTCGCCGCGTACGGCCGCACCCACGACCAGCTGAAGATCCTGCCCGCGGCCACCTTCGTACTCGGCGACACCGACGCCGAAGCCCACGAGGCCGCCCACGAGGTGCGCCGCCTCCAGGTCAGCGGACAGACCGCGATCAAGCACCTGGAGCACGTCTGGAACCGGGACCTGTCCGGCTACGACCCGGACGGCCCGCTCCCGGACGTCGACCCGGACACCGGCGAGCACACCATCGCCCAGGGGCGGGCGAGCGCACGGCAGTTCGGCGACCCCCTGGCCACCGCCCGCCAGTGGCGCGAGCTCGCCGAAGCCAAGAACCTCTCGATCCGCGAGCTCGTCATCGCCACCACGGCCCGCCAGACGTTCGTCGGCAGTGCGGCCACGGTGGCCGAGTCGATCGACTCGCTGGTGCAGGCAGACGCCGCCGACGGGTTCATCCTCGTCCCGCACATCACGCCGGGCGGGCTGGACGCCTTCGCCGACACGGTGGTGCCCCTGCTCCAGGAGCGCGGGGTCTTCCGGTCCGAGTATGAGGGCGCCACCCTGCGCGACCACCTCGGGATCTCCGTGCCCGCCCCGGACCGGACGGCGGACCGGGCGGCCGGCCGGCGGGCAGCGGCTTCGTGAAGTTCCTCGCCATCACCCTGATCACGGACGCCCGAGACCCGGCCACGGGCGCCCCCGTCCCCACCCGCGAGCGCTTCCGCCAGGTGGTCTCGGCCGCGCTGCTGGCGGAGGAGCTCGGCTTCGACGGCTTCGGCGTGGGCGAGCGCCACGAGCGGCCGTTCCTGTCGTCCTCGCCGCCCGTGGTCCTGGGCCACGTCGCCGCCCTGACCCGCGGCATCCGCCTGTACACGGCCGTGACCACGCTGAGCCTGCTGGATCCGGTCCGGGCGTACGAGGACTACGCGACGCTCGACCACCTGTCGGACGGCCGGCTCGAGCTGATGATCGGAAAGGGGAACGGCACGGCCCAGCGCGAGCTGTTCGACGTGGGTCCCGAGGACCAGTGGGAGCGCAACGCCGAGGGCTACGAGCTGTTCCGCAGGCTCTGGCGCGAGGACAAGGTGACCGCGCGCCCGCGCTTCCGGCCGGCGCTGACGGGCGCCGAGGCGCTGCCCCGGCCGTACCAGCGCGACCTCCGGGTCTGGCACGGCAGTGCGACCAGCCGGGAGTCCGTCGATCTCGCGGCGCGCCACGGCGACCCGCTGTTCTCGGCGAACGTCACCCATCCGATCGGCCCGTACGCCGAGCTCATCCGCCACTACCGGGAACGGTGGGAGCACTACGGGCACGACCCGGCGCACGCGGTGGTGGGCGCCGGCACGGCCGGTTTCCACACGGCGCCCACCTCGCAGCGGGCGGTCGCCGCGTACCGGCCGGTCTTCCTGCGCTACCTCGCGCTCCACGCGGCGCAGGGCGTGGAGCCGGTCTTCACGACGCTGGAGGACTTCGTCGAGCGGAGCTCGGCGCTGATCGGCAGCCCGCAGCAGGTGGTGGAGAAGGTGCACCGCTACCACGAGGAGTTCGGCCACACCGTGCTCCACCTGCAGGCCGAGTCCGGCGGACTCACCGACGCGGAGCACCGCGCCTCCCTCGAACTGTTCCAGTCGCAGGTCGCACCGGTGCTGCGCCGTGCGATCCCCGACCCGGTCTTTCCCCCCTTCCCCGTCCCTGTCCCCTCCGCCGACCTGTAAGGAGCCCGGCCATGTCCGGCATCCCCCTGGGGGTCCTCGACCTCATCCCGATCACGTCCGGTTCCACCGCCGCGGAGGCGCTGCACCGCAGCATCGACCTCGCCCGGCAGACGGAGCGCTTCGGCTACGCCCGCTACTGGTTCGCCGAGCACCACCTGAACCCCGGCGTCGCCGGGGCGTCCCCCGCGGTCGTCCTCGCACTGACCGCCTCCGCCACCACCACGATCAGGATCGGCTCCGGCGCCGTGCAGCTCGGGCACCGCACCGCCCTGTCGACGGTCGAGGAGTTCGGCCTGATCGACGCGCTCCACCCCGGCCGGCTGGACCTGGGGCTGGGCCGCTCGGCGGGCCGCCCGCCGCAGCGCCCGTCCGCCACCGCGGCGTCCGCCACCCCGGTGGTGGACGGGTACACGCCGAACGGGCTGCGCATCCCGGCCCGGTTCTCCTTCGCCCACCTGCTGGGCCATCCCCGGGTCGCACTCCAGCAGAAGCTGCTGAACCTGCCCGGCGCCGAGCCGCAGGAGTACGGCGAGCAGGTCGACGACCTCCTCGCGCTGCTGCGGGGCCAGTACCGCTCCCCGGAGGGGGTGGAGGCGCACGCTGTCCCCGGCGAGGGAGCGGACGTACAGGTGTGGATCCTGGGCAGCAGCGGCGGGGTGAGCGCGGACACGGCGGGCCGCAACGGGCTCCGCTTCGCGGCGAACTACCACGTCAGCCCGGCTTCGGTGCTGGAGGCGGCGGAGGGCTACCGGGCCGCCTTCAAGCCGTCCGACGAGCTGGACCGGCCGTACCTGACGGTGTCCGCCGACGTGGTGGTGGCCGAGGACGACGCGACGGCCCGCACCCTGGCCGCCGGATACGCCCCCTGGGTCCGCAGCATCCGTACGGCCCAGGGCGCCATCCCCTACCCGAGTCCGCGGGAGGCGGCGCGGCTGCCGTGGACGGACGCGGACCGGGAGCTGGTCGCCGACCGGGTGGAGACCCAGTTCGTGGGCTCCGCGGGGACCGTGGCCGACCACCTGGAGCGGCTCCAGGAGGCCACGGGGGCCGACGAGCTGCTGATCACCACGATCACGCACGACCACGCGGACCGCGTCCGCTCCTACCGCCTGCTGGCCGAGGAGTGGGCGCGCCGCTGACGCGGGGCAGGAACTCGGCGGGCCGCCCGTCCGGTCCGTCACCTCTGTCCGTCACCTCTGCCCGTCACCTCTGCCGCGCCGGGCGGGCGGGGCGCGCAGCCGGAGCGACGGATGTGACGGATGTGACGGAAGTCTGACGGCACGCCGCCGGGCCTGGCGTCCGGCGGCCCGTGGTGGTCGAATCGGCAGGTGAGCACAGACGAACGCACGGGCCCGGACGGCCGGGGCGCCCCGGTCGGGCGGCGGGTGGTCCTGGGGATGCTCGGCCTCGGCGCCGCCGGGCTGGTCACCGCCCCCTACCTGCAGCGCGGCTTCGAGGCGGTCACCGGGAACGATCCCACCGGCCTCACCGGGCTGCTGCCGAACGGCGGCGGGTTCCGCTACTACTCGGTGGCCTCCTCGGTCCCCGAGCGCGGCCCCGGGGACTACCGGCTCACCGTGGACGGCCTGGTCGAGCGCCCGGCGGCGTACACCCTCGACGCCCTGCGCGGACTCCCGCAGAGCCGACTGGTCCGCGACGTCCAGTGCGTGACCGGCTGGAGGGTCCCCGCGACGCCCTTCGAGGGGGTGCCGCTGTCCCGGCTGCTCGATGCCGCCGGGGTCCGTCCCGAAGCCCGGGCCGTCCGCTTCGAGTGCTTCGACGGCGCGTACACCGAGAGCCTCACGCTCGCCCAGGCCCGGCGGGACGACGTCCTGGTGGCGCTGCGGATGCAGGACCGGCCGGTGAGCCACCGCCACGGCGGGCCGGTCCGGCTGTACGTCGCCCCGATGTACTTCTACAAGTCGGCCAAGTGGCTCTCCCGGATCACCCTCACCGAGCGGGTCGAACCGGGCTACTGGGAGCGCCTCGGCTACGACGTCGACGCCTGGGTCGGCCGGTCGAACGGACGCGACGATGCCCCCACGGCCTGAACTCCCGCCGCGTGTGCAGCGGTTCGGCCCCGCGCAGCGCTGGGTCCACCGGACGACGGCCTGGCTGGCCCTCGTCTGCGTCGCCGCTGCCGCCTGCCTGTACCTGTCGCCGCTGGCCGAGCTGGTGGGCCGCCGCCGCCTGGTGGTGACCGTGCACGAGTGGTCCGGTCTGCTGCTGCCGCTGCCCTTCCTGCTGGGCCTGGCCTCGCCGGGCTTCCGGGCCGACCTGCGCCGCCTCGACCGCTTCGGCCCGCACGACCGGCAGTGGCTGCGCTCCGCGCTGCGCCGCGAGCGGGGACCGCGGCCGGCCGGGAAGTTCAACGCCGGGCAGAAGGTGTACGCGGCCTGGCTGGCCGGCGCCGTGCTCGTGATGCTCGGTACCGGGCTGCTGATGTGGTTCACCGGTCTCGCCCCGCTCGTCTGGCGGACCGGGGCCACCTTCGTGCACGACTGGCTGGCCCTGGCTCTGGCGGTGGTGCTCGCGGGGCACATCGGCAAGGCCCTGGCCGACCCGGAGGCCCGGCGCGGCATGCGCACGGGCTCCGTGGACCGGGGGTGGGCGGCGCGGGAGCACCCGCTGTGGGAGCACGACGTGACCGATCCGTGATGGTCAGCCGTCGGTCATGGCCGCGTTCCGGGACGGCGGGCCGCCAGTGGGGACGGCCCGCCGCGCTCACGACGGGGTCAGCCGGTCACACCTGGTCGAACACCCATCGGGACGCCGTCCCGATGGTGGGCTGGAAGACGACCGAGGCCCCGACGCGTCCGTTCGCGTCCAGGTACTTGCCGCTCCAGTCGTGCTTGATGGACTTCTTGGTGCCGGACGTGGTCGTCCACTTCTGGTACGCGCCGCCGTTGCACGGGAACGTGTAGACGTCCGCCCCGTTTCCGTCGAGGCAGTGGCCTGATTGCGGGTTCCTGAAGATGCCGCCGGTGATCGTCCACACCTGCTTCGCGCTGCGGTCACAGGTCCCGAGGACGAGGTTTCCCTTGCCGGTCGGGTCGATCGCCAACTGGAGGCAGGAGTTGCGGCTGTTGGCGTTGATGACCTGGTAGTACACCGGCGCCGCCTGCGCCGAGGCCGGGGCTGCGACCAACAGTGTCGAGCCGAACGCGATCGCCGCGCCTGCGCCGGCGAGTCGGATGAAGATTCCCTTGCGGTCCATGATTGATCCCCTCGGAGTTCGGATTTTCGGCGCCCGTGGCGCCGCCCGGTCGTTCAGGTTCGCTGAGATGCGACGAGGGCGCGGATGCCTTCGGCGACCGGCTTGTGAGGATTGGTTGGGACGACGACCACCGTCTCGCGCGCCGTCCCCACGGCGTCATCACCACGTCACCATCGGCCGCCGGGCGAACATCCATGTGAACGCTATGCTCTGATCCAATTACTGTCGGCAAGGGGAGAGGCCGGGAGGATGGACTTCCGAGTACTCGGCGCGCTCGAGGTCTGGGCAGGCGGTGAGCGGGTGCTCGTGCCCGGAGCGCGTCGTCAGCGGGTGTTGGCGGCCTTGTTGCTGGCACCGAACTCGGTGGTGACGCTGTCCAGGCTCGTTGAGACGACCTGGGATGACGAGCCACCCGCCACCGCCATCAAGCAGCTGCAGAACTCCGTCTCGGCACTGCGGGAACGCTTGGGCGACATCGACCAGCGACTCATCCTCACTGAGGAACCCGGCTACCGGATCTGCGTCGGGCAGGAGCGGCTCGATTCGCTCCGGTTCGCCGCCGGAGTCGCCGACAGCCGCCGCCACGCTGCTGAGGGGAGGCTGGATCGGGCAGTCCGGGTGATCCGGCCGGCGCTGAGCCTCTGGCGGGGGCCAACGCTCGACGGTCTGGGCACTGCGGCGTTGAACAGGTCCGCCGCACGGTGGGACGAGCAGCGGCTCAGCGCCCTGGAGCTGTATGCCAGGTGGCGGCTGGAACTCGGCGAGCACCACGAGGTCGTCGATGATCTCGCGGATCTCGTGCACGACCATCCACTGCGTGAAGGGCTGCACGCGCAGCTGATGACGGCGCTGGACCACTGTGGCCGACGCGCGGAGGCGCTGCACGTCTTCCACCGCCTCCGAACCTGCCTCGCCGAAGAACTCGGAGTCGGCCCCGGAGCCGATGTACAGCGGCTGCACGAGCGGATCCTGCGCGGTGAACCCCGACCCCGCCGGGACAGCCGCATCCCGGCCGCCAGCGCCCTGCCTGCCCCGAGGTCGCCCTGGCCCCTCGAATCCCCGGTGCCTCGGCAGCTGCCACAGACGATCCGCGACTTCACCGGCCGCGCCGATCACCTGGCCGCGCTCGACGCCCTGTTACCGCCCGCCGGCGGGCAGGCCGTGGTGATCTCCGCACTCGACGGATCGGGCGGAGTAGGCAAGACGACGCTCGCAGTGCACTGGGCTCACCGCGTCCAGGACCGGTTCCCGGACGGCACGCTGCACACCAACTTGCGCGGCTACGGCCCCGGCAAGCCCGCGGGCCCGGACGAGGTACTCGACGACTTCCTGGTAGCGCTCGGCGTACATCCGGCGGCGGTGCCCGCCGGGACCGGCGCCCGCTCGGGACTCTTCCGTACGCTGGCGGCGGGGCGACGCATGTTGATCGTGCTGGACAACGCCAACAGCGCCGAGCAAGTCCGACCGCTGCTGCCGGGAGCACCCGGGTGCATGGTGCTGGTGACCAGCCGCGACAGCCTGACCGGGCTGGTGGTCACCGAAGCCGCGCACCGGCTCACGCTCGACGTGCTGTCCCCAGCCGAGGCCTTGAGCCTGGTCGTGGGCATCATCGGCCCCGCCCGAGCCCGGGCAGAACCAGCTGCGGTGGAGAACCTCATCCGGCTCTGCGCGCGGCTGCCGCTGGCGCTGCGGATCGCCGCCGGGCGCGCGGCCGCGTCCAGGGACGTCTCCGTCGCCGACATCGTCGCCGAGCTCGCCGACGAGGACTCCAAACTCGACGCACTGAGCTGGGGCCAAGATCCCTACGCTGCGGTCCGCAACGTACTCGACTGGTCCTACGAACAGCTGACCGCGCCGCGGGCGAATCTGTTCCGGCGCCTCGGCCTGCACCCCGGTCCGGACATCTCGACACCCGCCGCGGCGGCCCTCGTGCGCCTGCCGCCACGCGAGACACGGCAGCTGCTCAACGCGCTGGCCGACGCGCACCTCATCGAACCGGTCACGCACGACCGGTACCGCTTCCACGACCTCCTGCGCGCCTATGCGGACGAGTTGGCCTGTGAACACGACACCGAGGACGAGCGCCGCCACGCCCTCGACGCGGTGCTCACGTGGTACAGCCACACCGCGCACACCGCCGACCGCCGGCTCTACCCGACCTGCACGCGCCTGGTGGCAGACCTCGCTGAGCCCGCCCACCCCTACCCCATAGCCGACCGTGACCAGGCCTGGGCATGGTTCACCGCCGAACGGGCCAACCTGGTCGCCGCCCTGCACCACGCCGTCGACCTGGCCATGGACCGGCACGCCCTGCACCTCGTCGACGCTCTCGGCTTCCTCGTGCTCATGGGCGGCTGGGAGGAACGCATCGACACCGCCACCGCCGGCCTGCACGCGGCGCAACGGGCCGGCCAGACCGAGCACGAAGCCAACGTCCTGCTCGCTCGCGGAGAAGCACTGGCGCACCTGCAACATCCCGACGCCGAGCCGGACCTCACCCGCGCCTCGAAGCTCGCCCAGGACGCGGGCAACATCCACATCCAGATCGGCGCCCGCACCGAACTCGGCCGACTCCTGCGCCGACAGACCCGGTTGGCCGAAGCACTGCACCACTTCGAGGAGGTGCGCGTGCTCAGCCGAGGATTCGACACCGGACGGTGGGAAGCGGTGGCGGAAGGCAACATCTCCGAACTCCACGCTGATCTCGGCAACCACCGGCAAGCCGTCGACCACGGCACACGCAGCGCGTGGCTGCGCAACGAACTCGGCGATACCGACGGCGAGGCATGCGCACTCGCGGCCATCGCCAGGGGCTGGCAGGGCATCGGCGACCACGACACGGCGATCGTCTACTGCCGACGTGCGATCGCACTCGGCCGCGCGTCTCTCGGCAGCCACGACGAGACACTCGCCTGGCCCCTCGCCGTCCTTGCCGCATCGCTGAACCGCCTCGGACGCGTGAACGAGGCCATCGCCTGCTGGCAGGAAGCTGCCGCGATCTACACCGACCGAGGACTGGACACCGATGCCGCCACGATGCACCACCACATCCGGACGGCAGACGATCTGCTCACCGAGACGCATCCCGCCGGCGGCAGCGCACCGCGTCGAGGCCGTCCGGGGTGAGGCCCGCGCCGCCGTCGGGCTTCCGGCAGGGCGCGGGACAGCAGCAGCCGGCTGGGGACCTTCAGTCGCTGGAGTGCGGTGCGGGCGTGGCGGCCTGGGGTGTGGCGGCCCAGGAGGCCAGGAGGCGCAGGCCCTCTTCGGAGGACGAGCCGGGTTCGGCCGTGTAGATGGTGAGGGTGAGGCCGGGTTCGGCGGCCATCTCCAGGCCCTCGAAGGCGAGGGTGAGGTCGCCGACGGCGTGGTGGTGGAAGCGCTTGGTGCCGGTTCCGTGGTGGCGGACGTTGTGGGTACCCCAGCGGGTGCGGAAGTCGTCGCTTCGGGTGGAGAGCTCGCCGACCAGGTCGTGCAGGTCCTTGTCGTGTGGGTTGCGTCCGGCTTCGGTGCGCAGGATGGCGACGGCCACGTCGGCGAAGAGGTCCCAGTCGGGGTAGAAGCGGCGCGAGGCGGGGTCGAGGAAGTTGAACCGGGCCAGGTTCGCCTGGTTGCCGGGTGAGGCGTAGACGTCGGTGTAGAAGGCACGGGCGAGCGGGTTGGCGGCGAGGATGTCCATGCGGCCGTTGCGGACGAACGCGGGACCCGCGGTGACGGCGTCCAGGGTCCACTGCAGGCTGCGGTGCGGCCGCCACTGGTCCCTCGTACGCCGTCGGCGGGGCCGGGTGAGGGCGTCGGACCCGTCGGCGGCCCGGGCCAGGTTCAGCAGGTGGGCACGTTCGGCGTCGTCGAGCCGGAGGGCGCGGGCGAGGGCTTCGAGGACGGACGGGGAGACACCGGCGAGGTTGCCGCGCTCGAGTTTGGCGTAGTACTCCACGCTCGTGTCGGCCAGGGCGGCGACCTCGCTCCTGCGCAGACCGGGAACGCGTCGCCGGGGACCTGCGGGCAGTCCGGCTTGCTCGGGGGTGATCTTCGCTCGCCGCGAGGTGAGGAACTCGCGGACCTCCTCACGGTTGTCCATGCCTTCGACGGTACGGCGTGCGCGGCGGCGCAGGGGTGTACTGCCGGTACACCCCTCGTCAATGACTCGCTGTCCGCGCGGGACGGGGGTTACCTGGATGACGTGGCGCTCGCCGTCCGCCGGTCATGGCGGGCGGACCGGGCGCCGGGCCCCGGGCCCGCGGGCGGCGGATTCGCTGCCCGCGCCGGGTCCCGTCACCGATTCGGCGGCTTGCCGCAACCTTCCCGGCGCCGGCAGGCCTCAGCAGGCAAGGAGCCTTTCCCATGCGCGGAGCAGTGATTCACGCCCCCGGCGACATCCGCTTCGAGACCGTGGAGGACGCCAGGATCGTCAAGCCGACTGACGCCGTCATCCGGACGGCCGTCACCTGCGTGTGCGGTTCCGACCTGTGGCCCTATCGCGGTGCGGAGCCGACGGAGCACGCACACCCCATGGGCCACGAGTACGTCGGCTTCGTGGAGGAGGTCGGGTCCGAGGTCACCTCGGTCCGGCCGGGCCAGTTCGTCGTCGGCTCGTTCGCCACCTCGGACAACACCTGCGCCAACTGCCGCAACGGTTTCCAGTCGAACTGCCTGAACCGCGAGTTCATGTCGACCTGCCAGGCCGAGTACGTCCGCATCCCCAACGCCCACGGCACCCTGGTCGCCACCGACGAGACGCCGGCGGAGGAGCTCTGGCCGGGTCTGCTGGCCGTGTCCGACGTGATGGGGACCGGTTGGTGGGCTGCCGACGCCGCCGAGGTCCAGCCGGGTTCGACCGCCGTGGTGGTCGGGGACGGCGCTGTCGGCCTGTGCGGGGTGATCGCGGCCAAGGAGATGGGCGCGGAGCGGATCATCGCGATGAGCCGCCACGCATCCCGGCAGAAGCTCGCACGCGAGTTCGGCGCCACCGACATCGTCACCGAGCGCGGAGACGAGGGCGTCGCCCGGATCAAGGAGCTCACCGGCGGAATCGGCGCCGACTCCGTCCTGGAGTGCGTCGGCACCGCCCAGGCCATGAGCCAGGCGCTGCACTCCGCCCGGCCCGGCGGCAACGTCGGCTTCGTCGGCGTCCCCCACGAGGTTGCCGTCGACGGACAGGAGCTGTTCTTCTCCCACGTCGGCCTGCGCGGCGGCCCCGCCCCCGTACGCCGCTACCTGCCCGACCTCATCGACCGCGTCCTCACCGGGGCGATCGACCCGGGCAGGGTCTTCGACCTCTCCCTGCCCCTGGAGCAGGTCGCCGAGGGCTACAAGGCCATGGATGAGCGGCGCGCCATCAAGACCCTCCTCAAGCCCTGACCTGCTGCTACCGGACGAGAAGCAACCGTGCAGATCACCCGCAGCGCGATTGATACCGCCAAGGGGCCTGCCGACTGGTTCACCGGCGACGTCTCCATCGGCCCCGTGGCCGCAGCCCCCTCATGAACTCCGCACTCCGCCGGGGTCTGGTCCGCGCCGCTCCCGCAGCCGCCCTGCTGCTGGCCGCGAGCGCCTGCTCCGGCGACCCACCGGAGGCCACCCCAGCCTCCACGTCTTCCGCCTCGCCGTCCGCCTCGCCGTCCGCCTCCGGCAGGAGCACTCACATGGACCTCCACGTCACCCTCGACGGGCGCCCCGTCGAGGCCGCCTTGAACGACAGCCCCGCCGCCCGCGACTTTGCCGCACTGCTCCCGCTCACCTTGGCCCTGGAGGACTTCCACGATACGGAGCGGGTCGCCGACCTGCCGCGCAAGCTCGACACCTCCGGCGCCTCCGAACCGGACACGGCCAGGGCCGGCGACATCGCCTACTACGCCCTGTGGGGCAACCTGGCCCTCTTCTACCGGGACGGGCCCGCCGCCTCCGCCGACCTGCTCATCCTCGGCCACCTCGACGCCAGCGCCGACCAGCTCGCCCGGGCCGAGCGCATCACCATCGAAACAGCCCCCTGACCCCGGCTACTCCGTCGGAGTAGGCGCCCGCCCGAGCGCCACCCCATCGAAACCCCGCGTGAGGAGCATTCCCATGAACCCCGCCTACGACTTCACCGGCCAGGTCGCCTTCGTCACCGGCGCCTCCTCCGGCATGGGCCTGGCCGCCGCCCGCGCCTTCGCCGAAGCCGGTGCGGCCGTCGGCCTCGCCGACATCGACGGGACGGCCGTCAACCAGGCGGCGAAGGATCTCACCGACGCCGGCCACCGGGCCCTCGCCCTGGTCTGCGACGTCACCGACGAGGCCCAGGTCGCCGCCGCCGTCGACCGCACGGTGGAATCCTTCGACCGCGTCCAGGCCGTCAACCTGCGCGGCATCTGGGCGAGCCTGAAGCACGAACTGCGCCACATGCGGAACCAGGGCAGCGGCGCCATCGTCAACTGCTCCTCCCTCGGCGGCCTCGTCGGCAACCCCGGCCGCGCCGCATACCACGCCTCCAAGCACGGTGTGATCGGCCTGACCAAGAGCGCAGCCCTCGAATACGGCTCCCGCGGCATCCGCATCAACGCCGTGTGCCCCGGCACCATCAGCACCCCCATGGTCGACGCCATGGTCGAAGGCGGAGAGCTCGACCGCCACTAGGCCGAAGGAGGCCAGGCCATCGACCGGCTCGGCACCGCCGAGGAGATCGCCCAAGCAGTCCTGTGGCTGTGCAGTCCCGGCGCCGGCTACGTCACCGGGATCGCGCTCCCCGTCGACGGCGGCTATACCGCGCAATGACAGCCCAGGTCTGGACGCGGACCTGGCGGGTGGCCGGGGAACCGGCGGCCTCCAGCATGTCCGGCCAGCGCGTGACCACCTTGTTCGGTCCACGCGTTGCGGTGCGGACCAGGTCTTCCACTGCGCCGTACGTACCCGTCTCGGGGACTCAGGCGGCGAACGGGTTGGCGTGGCCGGGCAACTGCTGCCCCGGGCGCAGGAACCGCTGGCCGCCCTCTTCGTCGCGCACCGCGAGGAACCCGGCGTCCGTCAGCCGCTGTGTGATCCTTGCTCGGCGGACCGCGCCCACCTTGAACGCCACGGTGGAGAGCAGCGCGACCGCCCCGCCGGAGGCGACCGCTTCGACCGGTGATTTGTCGATGAGCAGGAGGCCGGTCAGGACCGCGCAGGCGAGGTAGCACTTCACCTTCTGGCTCCGGTCGGCGACGTACAGGGCCATGACGTCGAAGGTGATGAGGTCCTTCAGGACGGCCACGGCCCCGGCCGCTCCGGGGAGCGGCTTCAGCGAACCCTGCTGCAGCCCCGGCACCGTCCCGCCGTTGCCCGCCCGCGGATGGGCGGTGATGGTGGCCGCCTCGCGAACGCGCGCGTCGGGCCGCGGGTCCCGGTACATCCGGACCTGGACGAGCGAGTTCTTGAACCCGGTCCTGTACGCCGTGCCGTACGTGTAGCCGTACTGCTCCGCCACGTGCGCCAAGGCTGCCGCCTTCGGCGAGGAGCCCTGGGGGGCGATCTCGACGATGTCCTGCTGACGGGCGATCTGCTGGAGCATCCCCGCTATGTGACGCTCGACGGACATCCTGCTCCCCCCTTGACCCCGCGCCTGGGGCCGACCGGCGCACAGCCTAGTACTGCACCGGTGTGGGCGTGACTGGTGGCCCTGCGCTCGCTCTCTCAGTCGACCGGGCTGTTTGCGTGTTCGGGCAGGAGGAGGAGCAAGGCCCACATGACGGTGAAGGCGCCGCCGACCCACCAGAGCACACCGGACTGGGGTGAGCTTGCCCGCCGAGCGGATGTGCTCGAGGGCACTGGCGCCGGGCCCGCGTACCAGGGCCTCGAGGTAGTGGTCCAGGTCCAGCCGTGATCCGCCCTCGACGACCGCCGCTCGTGGCGGGCCACTTCCCTGGGGCAGACCTGCCCGCAGCGGTCCACCCGCACCGAGAAGACGAACACCGTCTGGAAGACCTCGTCAGGTCAGGTACCGGCAGCGGGTGTTCGGCTTGGAAGTACTCCGCGATGGTCTTGGGGCGGAGCCGGATTCGACGGTCGTTGTCCTGACGGCTGCGGCCATGCGCTGCGGGTCTCGATGACCCCTTCGTCCGCCACCCGGTTCGGCGCGGATCCCGGGATCGTCGTCGACAAGCCGTCATTGACGGAGACGAACACCCGAACTGACTTGCCGTCAATAGGGGTCTGCTTTTGTGCGAAGCACCAAGATGCGTTACGCCATTGTCACGCCAGTTGTGGCGTTCCCACAGATACGCCTTCCGGAATTGGAGACTTGCGTCCATCCGCTGCACGCACACCTCACGGCAACATTGGGTGAACGAGGAGCAGCAGGAGCCGCGCAGCCAGCTCGTGCCACCAACACCCTGCACTCGTGCGAAGGGAGCCCTCGTAACTCCGACGCGGTTCCGAGGCCACCGTCGGAAGGGCTCCCTTCCAAGGCCCCGTCACTATCACGGAGCACACCATGCAGGATAGGGCAGACCTGACCCCGGCCGAAAGCACCGAACCGGCCCTGACCCAGCCGTCCCGCAGCCGGCGGACGGGCCGCTGGTTCTTGCGCCGACGCAAGACGCTCGCGTTCCATTTCGCCCGCGGCGCAGCCTACGGAGCCGGCGCCGGCGGCGTGGGCTTCATCGTGTGGTGGATTCAGAACCACTAGACGGTAGACACCCTCGCGACTGACCGCTGACGGCGGTGCGGTGCGGGCGCGGCCCGGCACGGTGTGTGCCGGGCCGCACCCTCGATCGCGGGAGGGTCAGTCGCCGTCGCGTACGGCGACGATGCCGTAGAAGACGCCGACGTAGGCCGTGCCGTCCGGGCCGAGCGTGATCGGGGCCCAGTTGTTGTCGTACAGCGCGCCGGTGCCCGTCAGTCGGCGCCAGCGGCGTTCGCCGGTGCGGAAGTCCACCGCGGTGAGGTACCAGGCGTCGGTGCCCCAGGGGTGGGGCTCCTTCTCGTAGACGGTGATGAGCCGCCCACCGGAGTCGAAGGTGGCGGTGGCGCATTCACCGCCCAGTGCGGCGATCTTCTCGCTGGTGACCTGCGGGTTCCTGCCGAGAGGGCCGGACCAGGGGGAGGTGGCGCTGCCGGCCGCGTCGGAGTGCATGCCGCTGCGGCCGTTGGGCGCGAGGAAGGGGTGCTGCGGCGGTGCTTCTCCGGGCAGCGGGGCGGCGGCCGCGGGGCCGCCCTCGTAGTGGCTGACCAGGCGGTGGCCGGGGGCCTTGGGTATCTCCTCGGCCCGAGCCGGCGTGATGCCGTACATCGCCGTGAAGGCGACGACGACCGGGACCACAGCGCAGTTCAGCGCTCTTCGGAGCATCCGGAGGCCCTCCGTCTCTCTTCGTTCTGTTGACGTCGCGTCTGACACCGCGCCGCCGCCAGACGCTAGGTCGCGGTGCCGCAGGAGTCCATGGGAGAGCCGGATGCTTCACGAAGGCGCAACACGTCCGGGAGGTCAGGGGTCGAGGCCGGAGACGACGTGCGCGGCGGCCGTGAATCCATCGTGGATGGTCGCGGCCAGGCTGCTGCTCGCGAGCTGGAAGCCGAGCAGGACGCAGACGAGCGCGTGGGAGCACTTGAGCCCGCCGCCGCGGACGAGGACGAACGCGAGGAAGAGGAGCAGGACGACCACGGAGAGGGAAATCACCATCGATGCCTCCTTACGCTTACGCGGCGTCATGGTGGCGCAGGAGGGGGTGTCTTCGCGCGAAAGTCGTGTCGGCCGTCCGGGTGTTGACCGTCCGTGACGACCGGTCAGTCCTTGACGATCTCGCTCCAGTGGGTCGTACGGTCGCACCAGCGCCGCAGCAGCACGGGGTCGTGGCCGACCGCGAGGAGGCCGGCGCCGGTGTCGGCCCGGTACTCCTCGACCACTCCGACCAGGGCGGCCGTGGTCGAGGCGTCCAGCATCGCCGTCATCTCGTCGCAGACCAGCCAGCGGGGGCGCAGCACCAGGGCGCGTGCCAGGCAGGCGCGTTGCAGCTGGCCGTCGCTGACCTCATGGGCACGCCGGGTGAGCAGATCGGGGCCCAGCCCGACGCGCTCCGTCAACTCGGCCACCACGTGCCCCACTTCCGTACGGCGTCCTGTGGCCCGCAGCGGCTCCGCGACGAGGTCGCGCAGCCGCAGGCGGGGGTCCGCGGCGAGGCGGGGCTGCTGGAAGACGACGCCGACGGCGGTGCGCAGGGCGCGCGGGGCGCGGTGCCGGTAGCCGGTGACGGTGTGGCCGTCGAGGCGGACGGTCCCGTGGTCGGGGCGGTGCAGCAGGGCGGCGACGCGGGCCAGGGTGGACTTGCCGCAGCCGCTGGGTCCGAGGAGCCCCAGGGACTCGCCGGGTCGCAGGGTGAGGTGCGCGCCGCGGACGGCGGGGGCGCGGCGGTCGTAGCCGGCGGTGATGTCGTCGAGCTCAAGCATGGTGGCAGGCCACCCCTTCGGTGAGCGCGGGCCGCTCGGCGCGGCAGAGGCCGTCGGCGCGGGCGCAGCGGGCGGCGAAGGCGCAGCCGGCCGGGAGCGCGCCGAGCTCGGGCGGGGCGCCGGGGATCGGGGCGAAGGCCCGTTCGGGAAGGGCGTCGAGCAGGCCCGCGGCGTAGGGGTGGCGGGGACCGGGCCTGCCGAAGAAGCGTGCGGCGGGGGCCGTTTCGACGATCCGTCCGGCATACATGACGGCGACGGTGTCGGCGATGCGCTCGGCGGCGGCGAGGTCGTGGGTGATCATCAGCAGTGCCCGGCCGGTGTCCGTGGTGTGGGCGCGCAGTTCGTCGACGGTGCGGTGGACGAGGTCGCGGTCGAGGCCCGTGGTGGGCTCGTCGGCGAGCAGGAGGGGGGCGTCGCCGATGAGCGCGAGTGCGGTGGCGGCGCGCTGGGCGAGGCCGCCGGAGAGCTCGTGGGGGTAGCGGTCGAGGTGGCTCGCGGGGAAGGCGGCCCGCTCGGCGGCGGCCTCGGCGGCGGCGCGCAGCGCACCCCTGCCGGCCCGGCCCCGCCAGCCGTAACCCGCGGCCCCGCCGGGTACGGCGCCCGGACCGCCCGCGGGCCGGGGCCGGGGCGACGGGACCGCGTACGGGCCGCGTCGCAGGGCCGCGAGGAGGCGCGGGCCGGGCGCGGGGGCTCCCGCGCGGGCCACCGGGCAGGCGGGGCGGCCCAGTTCGCGGAGGGTTTCCTCCAGGTGGGCCCGGATGGTGCGGACCGGGGTGAGGTGTGCGGCCGGGCTCTGCGGGACCAGGCCGATGCGGCGGCCCCGTACGGACCGGGCGAGGGTCTCCTCGTCGGCGGCGAGCACGTCCAGGCCGTCGGCGAGGCGGGCCGATCCGGCGGTCTCGGCGTTGCCGGGGAGCAGTCCGAGCAGCGCCGAGGCGAGCACGGACTTGCCGCAGCCGCTCTCGCCGACGAGGGCGAGGCACTCCCCCGGGGCGAGCCGGAAGGAGACCCCCGTGACCGCTTCGACGTACCGGCCGCCCCGCATCCGGAACCGCACGCAGAGCCCGTCGACGCCGAGCACGTCCCTGCCGGGCACACCCGGACCGGACCCCGGGCCGGACCCGGGGCCGGACCCCGGGCCGGGCGCGGCAGGGCCGTCGGGCGCCGCGGGGCGGGCGGGCGCAGGGCGGACCGAGCCGGGGCCTACGCGGCTCTCCCGGCGTTCCCCGGGGTTCGTCGGGGAGCGGTCTGCGGGGTCTTGGCGGGTCACAGCGTCAGCTCCGAGCGGCGGCGGGGGTTGAGGCGGTCGCGCCAGGCGCCGGCGAGGCCGGCGACGGCCAGCGTCGGGACGATCATGAGGAGGCCGGGGAAGAGGGTGGGCCACCAGTGCCCGGCGAGCAGCGAACCGCGGGCGCTCTGCACCAGGCCGCCCAGGCTCGCCTGGTGGGCGGGCAGTCCGAGTCCCAGGAAGGACAGGGCCGACTCGTGCCACATGGCGTGCGGGACCATCAGTACGGCGGCCAGCCCCGCCTGCGGCAGCACGCCCGGCACCAGGTGCCGTACGGTGACGCGCCACCGCGAGGCACCGCCCGAGACCGCCGCGTCCACGTACGGGCGGCCGCGCAGCGAGAGCACCTCGGCGCGGACGATGCGTGCGGTCGACAGCCAGTGGGTGACGGCGACGGAGACGATCACCGGCCAGACGCCGGGGCGGAACATCGCGACGATGAAGATGCCCAGCAGCAGGTGCGGGATCGAGGAGAGCGCGTCGACGGCCCGCATCACCAGGCGGTCCGTCCACCCGCCCAGCGCTCCCGCCGCCGCGCCCACCGCCGTGCCGACGACCGTGGCGACGAGCGCCGCCACCAGGCCCACCAGCAGCGAGACCCGCAGTCCGTAGACGCAGCGGAGCAGCAGGTCGCGTCCGACGTCGTCCGTCCCGAAGGGGTGGTCCCACGAGGGCGGACGGAGCCGGGCCGACAGGTCGACTGCCTGCTGGTCCAACTGCGCCAGCGGCGGGACCAGCAGGACCGCCAGTGCGATCACCACCATGACGACCGCGGCGGTCCGCACCCGCAGGGTCCGCGAAGAACTGCGCGCCGTCCCGGCGGACTTCCACACCGTCCGCTCCCCCGTGCGGTCCACGGCCCCGGCGAAGGGCCGGGCAGAGGGCCCGGCGGAAGGCCCGCCGGAGGGCCCGCCGGAGGGCCCGCCGGGGGAGCCGGCCGCGCCCCCGGTCATCGGCTCAGCCATCGAAGCCCACCCTCGGATCGGCCAGCCCGTACAGCAGGTCGGACAGCAGGTTTCCGGCGAGCACCGCGGCCGTGGCCAGCACCGTCAGCGCGGCCAGCAGCGGGAAGTCCACCGAGGTGGCCGCCTGTACGGTCGCCGCCGCGATGCCCGGCCAGCTGAAGACGGTCTCCACCAGCAGCGCACCGGTGATCAGCTCCGGTACCCGGGAGCCGACCAGCGTCAGCACGGGCAGCGTGCCGGAGCGCAGCGCGTGCCCGAGCAGCACGCGCCGCTCGGCCAGGCCGCGCGCGCGGGCTCCCCGTACGGGGTCCTCCTCCAGCGCGTCGGCCACGCCCTGGCGGACGTACAGGAAGAACCAGGGGACTTGGGAGACGCCCAGCACCAGGGCGGGCAGGACCAGGTGGGAGGCGACCTGGCCGAAGGTGACCTCGTCGCTGCCCGCGTCCGTCAGGCCTCCCGACGGCAGCACGCCGAGGTGCACCGAGAAGAACCAGACGGCCAGCAGCGCCAGCCAGAAGGCCGGTGCGGCCTCCAGCGTGTATGCGAGGGAGCCGGCGCACCGGTCCAGGAGGCCGCCTTGGCGGCGCGCGGCCGGCACGCCCAGCCCGGTCCCGAGCAGGACGGCCACCGCGAAGGCGCACCCGGCGAGGAGCGCGGACCAGCCGACCCGCTCCCCGATGACGTCGGCCACCGGCTGCCGCATGACGGCGGAGGTGCCGAGGTCGCCGGTGAGCGCCGAGGTGAGCCAGTCCCACCACCGCCCGACGAGGGGCCGGTCGACGCCGAGGTTGACGCGCAGCTGGTCGAGTTCGGTCTGGGAGGCGGTCAGCCCCGCCGTCCCGGCATAGGCCTTGACGGGGTCGAAGGGGGACAGCGCGGCGATGGCGAAGGCCCCGAAGGTGACGGCGAGCAGGACGGGGGCGGCGAAGAGGGTCCGCCGCCCGGCCATGCGCGCCATCGGCCCCCAGGGGAGGCGGGCGGTGCGGGCGGTCACTGGGCTCGGCTCACTTCTGCTTCTGCTTCGGCTTCCAGGTCTCGACGTTCCACCAGGGGCCGGAGCCGAGTCCGTGGTCGTGCGGCTCGACCTGCGTGGTCAGGCCCTCCCACGTGTCGTTCACGACGTACAGGTGGTCGATGTGGGTGAGGAAGACGTAGCCCGGGTTCTTGACGAGCTCCCGCTGCACGGTGTCGTACGCGGCCTTGCGCACGGCCCGGTCGCCGCTCTCGCGGGCCTCGGTCAGCGCCCGGTCGACGACCGGATTGTCGTACCGGCCCATGTTGTTGAAGCCGTCGCCGCCGAGCGAGGAGGTCAGCAGCTGGTACTGGTCGAAGTCGGGGTCGGCCGGGGAGCCGCCGCCGGCGAGGACGGCGTCGGTCTTCATCCGGGGTTCGATGACCTCCCAGGTCCCGGCCTCGGTCGTGACCTCGATACCGGCCTTCTTGGCGTCGGAGGCGAAGGCCAGCGCGTGGTCCTGGCGGATCTTGTCTCCGGAGGTGTACCAGAGCGGGAAGGCGGCGCGGACCCCGTCCTTGACCCGGACCCCGTCCGCTCCGGGCTTCCACCCCGCGTCGTCGAGGATGTTCTTCGCCCCGTCGAGGTCGTGGGCGCGCTCCGTGCCGGCGGTGAACCAGGGGCTGTCGGTGGGGACCGGGCCGTAGGCGGGCTTGCCCGCGCCCTCCAGGAGCCGGTCGACCATGGCCCTGCGGTCCACCGCGATGTCCAGCGCCCGCCGCACCGCCACGTCGCCGGTGACCTCGTGGTGGGTGGGGAGCGTCACGGTGCGGTAGTCGAAGGTCTTGGCGGCGAGGACGGTGCGCGGCGCGGCGCCGCCCTTCGCGCCGAGGGCCGCGGCCAGGTTCGGCGGCAGGACCGCCGCGTCCAGCTCGCCGGAGCGCAGCCGGGTCGCGCGTACGTCGTCATCCTTGATCACGGCCATGGTGAACTTCTTCACCGCGGGCTCGCCGCCCCAGTAGCCGGGGTTGGACCTGAAGCTGAGCTTCTCGCCCTTGAACCAGCCGGTGAGCAGGTACGGGCCGGTGCCGACGGGCCGGCTGGCGAAGTCGCCGCTGTTGACGTCCTGGCGGCCGGCGATGTGCTCGGGGGCGATCGGCAGCACGGTCCGTTCGGCGAACGGCGCGTAGGGGTACTTCAGGGTGAAGACGACCGTGTCGTCTCCGCGCGCCTCGACGCCCGCGATGGCGTCCAGCTCGGTCTTGGAGGCGTTGTTCGTCCGCGGGTCGAGGATCGCTTTGTAGGTGAAGACGACGTCCTTGGCGGAGAAGGGCGCCCCGTCGCTGAACTTCACGCCCCGGCGCAGCGCGTACGTGTAGGTGAGCCCGTCCGCTGAGACCTCGGGGAGGGCCGTGGCCAGTGCGGGCTTCAGCTTCATGTCGGCGTCGTGCGTGAGCAGTCCGTCGAAGATCTTCGAGTTGCCGTCCTTGCCGTACCCGAGGAGCGGGCTGAGGCTCTCCGGCTCGGTGGCGATGCCCACCACCGCGGAGTCCCCTCCCGCGGACCGCGCGGTGGTGCCCCCCGTGGGGTTCGAACAGGCCGCCACACCCGTGATGAGTGCGGCGGCCAGCGTCGTAGCGGCCGCTCCCCGTGCTGTCCGGGCCGTCATGCTGCGCACATCCCTGTTTGTGATCATCTGTTATTGCAAAGAGATGGCAATAGTGCCAGATGAGGCCAGAGGAACACGAACCGGTCCACACCGGCGGCCGGGCACGGCAGGGGGCTTGCCCGGCCCGAGCTGCTCGTGCCATATATGTCTAGACCTTTAGAACAGCGCCGAGAGAACCGAGCAAGCCGAGGAAGGCTCCCGTGCGACCCAGCGCCCCCACGCTCGTCCTCTGCCTTGCCCTGGGCGGCCTCGCCGCCTGCACCGCCGCCGACACCGACCCCCCGCCCGCCCCGGCCGGGCTGACCGCCCAGGCGGGCAGCGCCACCAGCGTGCACGTCATGTGGGACGCCGCTGCGGACCGGGACGGGGTGACCGGCTACCAGGTCTTCCAGGCCGGCAGGCTCGTCCGGGAACTCCCCGCGGAGAAGACCATGGTGGACGTGGCCGGCCTCGCCCCGCAGACCGCCTACTCCTTCACGGTCCGGGCCAAGGACGCCGCCGGGAACCGCTCCGGCGCGGGGCCGGCCGTCACCGCGACCACCCCGGCGGCGACGGCCGAGGACCGCGCCGCCCCCACCGCCCCGGCCACCACCACGGGCTCGGCCGCCGGCCCCCGCGCGGCGCGGCTGTCCTGGAGCCCGGCGACGGACGACACCGGCGTGACCGCCTACGACGTCTACCAGGGAGACGCCCGCATCCACACCGCCGGCCCCGGCGAGACCTCGACCGTCCTCGCCGGCCTCCAGCCGGACACCGCGTACTCCTTCACCGTCCGGGCCCGCGACGGAGCGGACAACTCCTCCCCCGACGGTCCCGCGGCGGAGGTGGCCACCCCGCCCGCCTCCGGCCGGGGCGCGGGTACGGCGCCCGCCGACCTCACCGCCACCGCCTCGCCCGGCGCCGTCACCCTCTCCTGGACCGCTCCGGACACGGGCCGCGCCACCACCGAATACGAGCTCCACGTCAACGGACGGCTCACCACCACCGTGCAGTTCGGCGCGGGCGCCGTGCCCAGCGGCCGGGTGGAGCACCGGCTGACGGTGGCCGAGCCGACCGGCACGGTGTGGCGGATCAAGCTGCGGGCCCGGCTCCCCGACGGCAATTGGGGGGCCTTCTCCGCGGAGCGCGAGGTCACGCTCACCGCATGAGATACGGCGACGATTCGGCCTGAACGGCGCTTTCGGACGCGAAGATCGCGCACAATGCTTCCGTGTTCGGTGAGTACTCGGTCAACAACAATCAGGCAGACTCGGCAACCGACGCCACTGGGCCAGAATCTGGCGCCGTGCCGGGAAACCTGCCGCCGGAATCGGCGAGCTTCGTCGGCCGGGAGACAGAACTCGGCCTGTTGGACAGCCTTTTGCGCCAGCGACGGCTGATCACCCTGACGGGGGTGGGCGGGGTCGGCAAGTCCCGGCTCGCCCTGCGCGCCGCAGCCGGCGCCCGTGCGGCGCGCCCCGACGGCGTCTGGTGGGTGGAGCTGTCACCCCTGCGCGACCCCAGCCTGCTCACGGCGACGGTCGCCCGCGCCGTCGGCCTCGCCGGCCACTCCTCGGCCCCCCTCGACGAGGAACTGTGCGCCTGGATGGCGGACAAGACCCTGCTGCTCGTCCTGGACACCTGCGAGCACCTGGTCGCCGACTGCCGGCACCTCGTGGGCGAACTCCTGCAGTCCGCACCGGGGCTGACGGTCCTGGTCACCTCCAGGCAGCCGCTCGGCTCGCCCGGCGAGCGGGTCGTCGACGTCCGCCCGCTGCCCTGCGGGGGCCCCGACAGCGACGCCCTCGCCCTCTTCCGCGCCCGCGCCCTCGCCGCCGCCCCGCAGGCGGCCGCCGCCTTCGCCGACCCGGGGCGGCGCGCGATCGCGGCCGAGGTGTGCCGCCGGCTGGACGGCATCCCGCTCGCCCTCGAACTGGCGGGGGCCCGGATGCGGTTGTGGACGCTGGAGCAGACGGCCGAGCGGCTCGACGCCCGCTTCGACGTCCTCACCGACGTCCGCGCCGCCCGGCTCCCCCGGCACCGGACCATGCGGACCGCGATCGGCTGGAGCCACGAACTGTGCGAGCCGGTCGAACGGCTGCTGTGGGCGAGGCTGTCGGTCTTCACCGGCGACTTCGACGCCGCGGCCGCCCGCGCCGTGTGCGCGGGCGGCCCGCTGCCCGCCTCCCGGGTCGAGCGGGCCCTGGCGGGCCTGGTCGCCAAGTCGGTGGTCCGGCGCACCGAGGAGCGCGGCGCGGGGGCCCGGTACCGGCTGCTGGACACGATCCGCGAGTACGGGGCCGGCTGGCTGGACGAGCTCGGCGAGTCCCAGGTCGTCGCCGACCGGCACGCCCACTGGTACGCGGCGCTCGCGCAGGCCGCCGACCGCGGCTGGCTGGGCCCCGGACAGGTCGACTGGTACCGCAGGATGACCGCCGAGCACGCTCAGCTGCGCACGGCCCTGGAGCACCTGCTGGGCTCCGACCCGACGGCCGCGCTGGAGATGGCCGGGGCCCTGTGGTTCCACTGGTTCGCGTGCGGCCACGCCCACGAGGGCCGGGGCTTCCTCGAACGGTCCCTGCGGGCGGCCCCGCATACGGGGGCCGCGCACAACCAGGCCCTGTGGGCGCTCGGACTCACCATGATGCTCCAGGGCGACATGGCGCGGGCCCGGCAGATCGCCGCCGAGTGCACCCGGGGAGCGGCCCGCCTCGCGGACCCCGAGCGGGAGTTGCGCGCCGCGTACCTGGAGGCGGTGTCGGTGCTGATGCCCGGCGACCCCGTACGCGCCCTGGCGCTGGCCGGGCCACGGGCCAGGGCGGCCCGCGGCGGGGCCTCCAGCGCCACGGGCTGGCTGCTGTGCAGACTGGCCACCGGCTACGCCCTGTGCGACCTGCGCCGGTTCGAGGAGGCGGCACAGGAGGCACGGGCCCTGCGGGAGACGTGCGCGGAACTGGGCGAGCGCTGGCTGCGGGCGTACGCGGACTACATCCTGGCGGTGGCCGCGCTGGGCCTGGGAGACCACGGGGAGGCGGCCCGGCACGTGCGGGCCATGCTGTCCGGGAAGCGGCTGCTGGGCGACCGGTTCGGCATCGCCCTCGGCCTGGACGTGCTGGCCGCGGCGGTGGCCGAGCTGGGCGACGGCGAGCTGGCGGCGCGCCTGCTGGGCACCGGGCACGCCTGGTGGAGGACGGTGGGCAGGCCGCAGATGGGCGGCTCGCCCTCGCTGACGGCCCTGCGGGACCGGGGCGAGCGGCGGGCCCGCGCGGCGATCGGCGACGCCGCGTACGAGACGGCGTTCCTGGGCGGCGCGACGGCGCCCACCGGCTGACGACCAGGCGGTGGGCGGCGCGGCCCGGGGGCTCCCGTCAGTACGGGAGGGGTCTGCCCGACGGGGTGCGCAGATCCAGGTCTCGGGGGGCGGGCTTGGGGACGGGCTTGCGGATCAGCTGCTGGCGCATGCTGCCTCCTCGCTCAGACCAGGGCCGGGCGGCGTGGTTCCACCGTGCGGCCGTCGGGGAGCAGTTCACCGGTGTCGTCGAAGACCACGGCGCCGTTGCAGAGCAGACTCCAGCCCTGTTCGGGGCGGAAGGCCACGGTGCGGGCCGCGTCGTGGTCGGCGCTGTCTACGGCAGGGCAGGGGGGCTGGTGGGAGCACATGGCGCACCTCCTCGCAGAGTGGGGCGGGAGGGCCGGTGGTCACCCGGTCGAATCCGCGATCCACGGTGGCGGTGAGTATTGCTGATCGCCACCCTCGGACGGAACCCATTTCGGCCGTTCAGTTCAGGGTGTGTATGCCCGATTACCATGCGCTCATGCCCGGTATCCGGATCATTCACCACACAGTCCTTCCCCCCTCCGAGACGTGGCGGCGGCTGACGGACTGGGAGCGCCACGGGGCTCAGGTCCCCTTCACCCGGACGACCGTCGAAACGCCCCCGCCGACCCGCGTCGGGACGGTCTTCACGGCGCGCACGGGCGTGGGCCGCGTCACCTTCGACGACCGGATGGAGGTGACCCTCTGGCGCCCCCCGGCGGGGGCGGCGCCAGGGCTGGTCCGGCTGGAGAAGCGCGGTCGGGCGGTGACCGGCGTGGCCGAGATCGAGGTGCGCCCGCTCCCGGGGGGCGGCGCCGAGGTCCACTGGCGCGAGGAACTCCGCCTGCGCGGCCTCCCCCGCGCGCTCGGTCCGTTGGTCGACGCGGCCGGCCGGCTCGTCTTCTCCCGGGCGCTGCACCGCATGCTGCGCGCCTGAGGGCCGTCCCGCAGCCTCGGCCGCCGGGGTTAGGGTTCCAGCGGTCACCGGGTCCGGTGATCACCGCGAGAACCGAGGGGGATCTCCGTGGCCACCCCGCCACCGCCGCAGCAGGGCACCGGCCCGCGTCCAGGGCTCCGTCCGGACCGGACCCCGCCGTCGCCGCAGGGCCCGTACGTCCGTCACACCGCCCCGTACGCGCGCGACACCGGCCCCTACGCCCCGTACGGACCGTACGCGCCCCGGCAGGACCACCGCGCGCCGGCGGCCGGCGGAGCGGAGCAGGGGGCGTACGGCTGCCGGGTGTGCGGATCGCTGCCCGTCGCGGACACCACCGTGTACGGACACCAGGGCGTCGTCGTGGTGATGCGGTTCCTCAGCCGCAAGGGGCCGTTCTGCCGCGACTGCGGGCTCGCCACCGTCCGCGAGATGTCCGCGAGGACCCTGTGGCAGGGCTGGTGGGGCCCGCTGTCCCTGTTCGTCACGCCGGTCACCCTGCTGACGAACCTCGCCCCGTGGGGGCGGCTGCGCAGGCTGGGGCCGCCGACGGGCGGGGTCCTGGCCCCGCTGGACCCGGGCAGGCCGCTGTGGCGGCGTCCGGCCGCGGTCGCCGTGCTGGTCCCGCTGCTGTTGGCAGCCCTCGCGGTCCCGGTGCTCGTGCTGACCGCCGTGGTGGGGGGCGGCGACCCGGACCCCCTGAGCGTCGGGCAGTGCGTGCGCAACAAGGGCGACTGGAGCGACCAGGACCTCCAGGTCACGGAATGCGGCTCGGTCAGCGCCGAGTTCGAGGTGACGAGGATGCTGGACGCGCCCGGGGCGGCCTGCGCCGCCGGAGAGTACATCGGGGACCTCGCATACGGCCCGGACCGGCGCACAGCGAGCTGCCTCAGGCCGCTGCGCTAGCGCGCGGCGCAGGGGAGTTCGGGGGGAGTCCGGGAGGGGGACAGCACGAAGGTCCGGCACGTGGTGGTCCTCACCAGCCCGGCCCGGCCGGCCGGCCGGACCCCCCGGTCGCGCCGGGGAGCCGCCGCCGGGCCCGCTCCCCTCCGGGAGGGGTCCCGGCGGCCGGACGCGTCCTAGCGGATCGGCATGTCGGAGATGGTCCGCGCGATGACCAGGCGCTGGATCTCGCTGGTCCCCTCGAAGATGGTGTAGATCGCACTGTCCCGGTGCATCCGCTCCACCGGGTACTCGCGGGTGAAGCCGTTGCCGCCGAGGATCTGGACCGCCTGGGCGGTGACCTTCTTCGCGACCTCGCTCGCGAAGAGCTTCGACATCGAGCCCTCCGCCGAAGTGAAGGGCCGCCCCGCGACCGCCATCCACGACGCCCGCCACACCAGCAGCCGGGCCGCGTCGATCTGCGTCCGCATGTCGGCGAGTTGGAAGGCCACGCCCTGGTTGTCGATGATCGGGCGGCCGAACTGCGTACGCGTCTTGGCGTAGTCGAGGGCGACCTCGTACGCCGCGCGGGCGGTGCCGACCGCCATGGCGCCGACCGCGGGCCGCGAGGCCTCGAAGGTGGCCATGGCCGCGTTCTTCACGCGCTCGCCGGCGCCGCCGCTGCGGGCCCGCTCCCGGGCGCGGGCCAGCCGCTCGTCCAGCTTCTCCTTGCCGCCGAGCAGGCAGGAGCCGGGCACGCGCACGTCCTCCAGCACCACCTCGGCGGTGTGCGAGGCGCGGATGCCGTGCTTCTTGAACTTCTGGCCCTGGGACAGGCCCGGCGTGCCGGGCGGCACGATGAAGGAGGCGTGGCCCTTGGTGCCCAGCTCGGGGTCGACGACGGCCACGACGATGTGGACGTTGGCGATGCCCCCGTTGGTCGCCCAGGTCTTGGTGCCGTTGAGCACCCATTCGTCCTTGGCCTGGTCGTACACGGCGCGGGTGCGCATCGAGCCCACGTCGGAGCCGGCGTCCGGCTCGGAGGAGCAGAAGGCGGCGACCTTCACGTCGTTGGCGTCGCCGTACATCTGCGGGATCCAGGTGCCGATCTGCTCCTCGGTGCCGTTGGCGACGACGCCGATGGCCGCGAGTCCGGTGCCGACGATGGACAGCGCGATGCCCGCGTCGCCCCAGAAGAGCTCCTCCATGGCCATCGGGATGCCGAGGCCGGTGGGGTCGAAGAACTGCTGGGCATAGAAGTCCAGGGAGTAGATGCCGACCTTGGCGGCTTCCTGGATGACGGGCCAGGGAGTCTCCTCGCGCTCGTCCCATTCCGCGGCCGCGGGCCGGATCACGTCGGCCGCGAAGCCGTGGATCCAGTCCCGCACCTGGATCTGGTCGTCGTTGAGCTCCATGGTGAACTCCGCCATGTCCCCTCCAGCTGTCTGTTCTCGCCCAAGTGATGGTTACTAACGGTAACCAGCACGGTGACGACAGTCTGTTACCGGCCGGTAAGCACTGTCAAGCAGCGGCCCTCCGAGGACGCCGCCCCCGTCGGGACGTCCGCCGATTCGATCGCCAGGGTGTGCGGGGTGTTACGTTGCGTGGGCGTCACGCACATCGCAAGGGCGGGGAGAGAAACACACCATGGAGACCACGCAGCAGGCAGGCGAGCCCGGGGCGGCCGAGCGCCGGCGGCGCGAACTGCTCGAAGCCGCCGACCGGGTCGTGCTCAGGGACGGCCCCAAGGCCTCCATGAACGCGATCGCGGCGGAGGCGGGCATCACCAAGCCGATCCTCTACCGCCACTTCGGCGACAAGGCGGGCCTCTACCAGGCCCTGGCCGTCCGGCACACCGACGCCCTGCTCGACTCGCTGCGGGCGGCGCTCGACGCCCCGGCCGAGCGGCGCCGCCGGGTCGAGGCCACCCTGGACACCTATCTCGCGGCCATCGAGGCCCGCCCCCAGGTGTACCGCTTCCTGATGCACCCGGCCGAGGACCCGCAGGCCCCCGAGCGCGGCTTCGACGTGGGCCTGCACTCTGCCCCGCTGCTGCGCCGCCTCGGCGAGGAACTGGCCCAGGTCGTCGGCGAGCGCGTGGACCTCGGCCCCGACGGCGAACGCCTCGCCCGGATCTGGGGCCACGGCATCGTCGGCATGATGCACGCCGCCGGGGACTGGTGGCTCGGCGAGCGCCCGTGCGAGCGCGCCGAGCTGGTCGCGGGCCTCACCGACCTCCTGTGGGGACGCCTGGCGACGGCGGGCAACCGCGCGGACGGCCCCGGCTTCTGACACGGGCCGCGTCCGCCGGCGTACCGGCCTGAGCGGCCGGCGCCCGGGGCGCGGGGGCCGGGCGGAGCCCCGGGTCCCGGCGCGGCAGGGCCCGACGGCGCGGCCCGCTCGACCGGCGCCACTCAACCAGCCCGTTCGGCCCGATCGACCGGCGCCGCTCAGCCGCCGCTCACCCCGTCCCGCGGACCCGGTCAAGCCGGCCCCCGCACCGCCCCGCTCAGCCCCGCACCGCGCCTGCGCCCCAAGGGGCCTTCCGGATCGCCCGGCGCAGCCGCCTGGCCCGCAGCCCCGTCACCCGGTCCGCGTACACCGTGCCCTCCAGGTGGTCGCACTCGTGCTGCAGGCAGCGCGCGAAGAAGCCGGTCCCCTCGATCCGCACCGGCGCCCCGTCCGAGGTGACGCCCTCGACGACCGCCCGGTCGAAGCGGGCCGTACCCGCCTCCAGTCCCGGCAGGGACAGGCACCCCTCGGGGCCGGTGAACTCGTCCCCGTCCGCCGCCACCAGACGCGGGTTGACGACGTGCCCGACATGGCGGACGTCCTCGTCGTCGGGGCAGTCGTACACGAACACCCGCTGCCCGACGCCGATCTGGTTCGCCGCGAGGCCGACGCCCTCGGCCGCGTACATGGTGGCGAACATGTCCTCGACGAGGCGGTCGAGGCCGGGGCCGAAATCGGTGACCTCCGCGCAGGCCGAGTGGAGCACCGGGTCGCCCAGCAGGCTCATGGTGCGGACGAGTCCGGTGGTACCGGGGATGGGGCGCTGTCGCATGGCCACAAGCCTACGACGGGCGACTATATGAGGAGATCCGCAGCGGCTCGGGGGCGCCGCGGTCAAGGCTCCGGCAGGTACTGGATAGGCTGGGGCCGACCGACGCAAGGAGGACAAGGGACGATGGCAGGCAACACAGAGCCGCTTTCGCCGCGGGCCAAGCTGGCCGTGACGGCGGGCAAGGCCGCGGCGGCGGTGTCGCGGGCCGCGGGACGCGGAAGCGGATCGGTGATCGGGGGCAAGGTCGCGCTACGGCTCGACCCCGATCTCCTCGGAGCGCTCGCGCAACATCTCGACGTCGTCCTCGTCTCCGCGACGAACGGCAAGACCACGACGACCCGACTGATCGCGGAGGCCCTGCGGGCCAGCGGACCGGTCGTCTCCAACGCCCTCGGCGCCAACATGCCCGCCGGCATCACCTCGGCCCTGGCGGGCGGCTCGGACGCCAAGTACGGCGTCATCGAGGTGGACGAGAAATACCTGGCGGGTGTGGCCCGGGACGTCACCCCCAAGGTGATCGCCCTGCTGAACCTCTCCCGCGACCAGCTGGACCGCGCCGCCGAGACCCGCATGCTCGCGGAGAAGTGGCGCGAGGGCCTTTCCGGCTCCAAGGCGGTCATCGTCGCGAACTGCGACGACCCGCTGATCGTCTGGTCCGCCTCCTCCTCGCAGAACGTGGTGTGGGTCGCGGCCGGCCAGGAGTGGAAGGACGACGCCTGGTCGTGCCCCTCCTGCGGCGGTGTCATGCAGCGCCCGGGCGACGACTGGTTCTGCGGCGAGTGCGGTTTCCGGCGCCCGACGCCGACCTGGGTGCTCTCCGGCGACCACGTACTGGACCCGCACGGCTCGGCCTGGCCGATCCACCTCCAGCTCCCCGGCCGCGCCAACAAGGCCAACGCCGCCACCTCGGCCGCCGTGGCCGCGGTCTTCGGCGTCCCGCCGCAGGTCGCGCTGGAGCGGATGTACCAGGTGCAGGCCGTCGCCGGCCGCTACGACGTGGTCAGCTTCCAGGGGCGCGAGCTGCGGCTGCTGCTCGCGAAGAACCCGGCCGGCTGGCTGGAGACGTTCTCGCTGATCGATCCGCCGCCGACCCCGGTGGTCCTGTCGGTGAACGCCCGCGGCGCGGACGGCACCGACACCTCCTGGCTGTGGGACGTCGACTACCCGCGGCTCGCCGGCCACCCGATCTTCGTGATCGGCGACCGGAAGCTCGACCTCGCGGTCCGCCTTGAGGTCGCGGGGCTGGACTTCCGCGTGTGCGAGACCCTCGACGAGGCCGTACAGCTGGCCCCGCCCGGACAGATCGAGCTGATCGCCAACTACACCGCCTTCCAGGACGTGCGCCGCCGCGTCGGCAACTAGCACCCATAAAGGACAAGAGCATGAGCGACAACAGCCTGCGTCTGGTGTGGGTCTACCCCGACCTGCTCAGCACGTACGGAGACCAGGGCAATGCCCTCGTGGTGGAGCGCCGGGCGCGCCAGCGCGGCCTGGACGTCCACCGGGTGGACGTCCGCAGCGACCAGCCGATCCCCACCTCGGGCGACATCTACCTGATCGGCGGCGGCGAGGACCGGCCGCAGCGGCTCGCCGCGGAGCGCCTGGTGCGCGACGGCGGGCTGGAGCGGGCCGTCTCGAACGGGGCGATCGTCTTCTCCGTCTGCGCCGGTTACCAGATCCTCGGCAAGGAGTTCGTCAACGACCAGGGCCGGCGCCAGGAGGGCCTCGGCCTGCTGGACGTGGTGACCGTGCGCGGCGAGGGCGAGCGGTGCGTCGGCGACGTCCTCGGGGACATCGACCCTCGCCTGGGCCTGCCCCAGCTGACGGGCTTCGAGAACCACCAGGGCGTCACGCACCTCGGCCCCACGGCACGCCCGTTCGCCCGGGTGACCATGGGCCGCGGGAACGGCACCGGCGACGGCACCGAGGGCGCGTACAACGACACGGTGTTCGGCACCTACATGCACGGTCCCGTGATGGCCCGCAACCCGCACATCGCGGACCTGCTGCTGAAACTGGCCCTCGACGTGAACGCGCTGCCGGGTCTCGACGACCGCTGGTACGAGGCCCTGCGCAGCGAGCGCATCGCGGCCGCCACGCAGCCCGCCTGAGGCTCCGCGGCGCCGCTGGGCGCCCCCTTCGCCGGCCCGGCTCCCCCTGGTGGGAGCCGGGCCGACGTGCGTTCGCACGACCGTCCGGTCCGCCATGTGGAGGATGGTTCAGCCGACCCGGCTTCCGCTTGTAGGGTGGCCGTAGTTCCCACCGGACGACGTGGTCCGGTCGTCGGCCCACGTTGCAAAGGTCTCTTCCTGCCATGCGCATAGGTGTGCTCACTTCCGGTGGCGACTGCCCCGGCCTCAATGCCGTCATCCGCTCCGTCGTGCACCGCGCCGTCGTCGACCACGGCGACGAGGTGATCGGTTTCCTCGACGGCTGGAAGGGCCTGCTGGAGGCCGACTACTGCAAGCTCGACCTCGACGCGGTGGGCGGCATCCTCGCCCGCGGGGGCACCATCCTCGGCTCCTCCCGGGTCCAGCCCGCCCACCTGCGCGACGGCGTGGAGCGGGCCCGCGGCCACGTCGCCGACCTCGGCCTCGACGCCGTCATCCCCATCGGCGGGGAGGGCACCCTGAAGGCCGCGCACCTGCTCGCGCAGGCCGGGCTGCCGATCGTCGGAGTCCCCAAGACCATCGACAACGACATCGCCTCCACGGACGTCACCTTCGGCTTCGACACCGCCGTCGGCGTGGCCACCGAGGCGCTGGACCGGCTGAAGACCACCGCCGAGTCCCACCAGCGGGTGATGGTCGTGGAGGTCATGGGCCGCCACACCGGGTGGATCGCCCTGCACTCGGGCATGGCGGCCGGCGCGCACGCGATCGTGGTGCCGGAGCGCCCCTTCGACATAGACGAGCTCACCGCGATCGTCGGCGAGCGCTTCTCCGCGGGCAAGCGGTTCGCGATCGTCGTGGTCGCCGAGGGCGCCAAGCCGCGGGCCGGTTCGATGGAGTTCGAGCAGGGCGGCACCGACATGTACGGGCACGAGCGGTTCGCCGGCATCGGCAACCGGCTCGCCGTGGAGCTGGAGCACCGCCTGGGCAAGGAGGCCCGGCCGGTGATCCTGGGCCACGTCCAGCGCGGCGGCACGCCTACCGCGTACGACCGGGTGCTCGCCACCCGCTTCGGCTGGCATGCGGTGGAGGCGGCGCACCGGGGCGAGTTCGGCATGCTGACCGCGCTGCGCGGCACGGACATCGTGATGGTGCCGCTCGCCGAGGCCACCTCCACGCTCAAGACGGTCCCGGCCGACCGGTACGACGAGGCCCAGACGGTTCTGTGACCGTATGCCCGTTACCGCCGCCCCCGCGCGCAGGAGCGTACGGGGGCGGCACTACTGTGGTGGGGCGCCACAGTCAAGGGAGTGAACAGATGGACCACAGCGGGCACGGCATGGACATGGACATGGACCTGCCGCCGTTCACTCTCGGCAGGGGGCTGGAGTTCTCCTTCGACGGCTTCTTCCTGTTCGGCTCGCTGCTGGCCCTGGCCCTGTACGGGTGGGGCGTGCTGCGGCTGCGCCGCCGCGGGGACTCCTGGTCGCCCGGCCGGACCACCGCCTTCACCATCGGCGTGCTGAGCGTGGTCCTGATGATGTGCACCAAGCTGAACGACTACGGCATGGTCATGTTCAGCGTGCACATGGTCCAGCACATGGTGATCAGCATGATCACCCCGATCCTGCTCCTGCTCGGCGCACCGATGACACTGGCGCTGCGCGCCCTGCCGCCCGCCGCGCGCGGCCGCAAGGGGCCCCGCGAGCTGCTGCTGATGCTCCTGCACAGCCGGTACATGAAGGTCATCACCCACCCCGCCTTCACCATCCCGATGTTCATCGCCAGCCTCTACGGGCTGTACTTCACCCCGATCTTCGACTTCCTGATGGAGAGCCGGACCGGGCACATCGCGATGATGGTCCACTTCCTCGCCGTCGGCGTGATCTTCTTCTGGCCGATCATGGGGGTGGACCCCGGTCCGCACCGCCCCGGCTATGTGATGCGGATGCTGGAGCTCTTCGCCGGCATGCCCTTCCACGCCTTCTTCGGCATCGCCCTGATGATGGCGAGCGAGCCGATGATCAAGACGTACGCGGACCCGCCGGGCTCCCTCGGCATCGACGCGCTCCTCGACCAGCAGTGGGGCGGCGGCATCGCCTGGGCCTTCAGCGAGATCCCCTCGGTGCTGGTGCTGATCGCGCTGGTCTACCAGTGGTACCACTCCGAGCAGCGGGCGGCGAAGCGCTCCGACCGTGCCGCGGACCGCGACGGCGACCAGGAGCTGGCGGCCTACAACTCGTATCTGGCTTCGCTCCAAGCGCGTGGCCAGTAGCGCCGGACCCCCTCCGCGCGCCACCATGGGGCATGACCGGATCCGTTAAGGCGATGGCCGTGACGACCTTCGCCGCACTGGTGGCCGTCGCCGCGTACTCCGTGGTCCTCGGCAGCAACGGCTGGCTGTGGTTCGGCTGGGTGGTGCTGGGGCTCCTGACCGCCGGGATGGCCGCGTCCGGCGGCGCCTGAGACCCGGGGCCCTGCCGGCCCCGCCTGCGCGCCCCGCCCGCCGGCTCCCGCGCGCGCACCTCCCGCGGACCCGCCCCCGCCCGACGCTCCCGCACGCCGGGGCGTCACCCGCTCCGCGGCGGCGCACCCGCAGCACACCCTCGCGCCGGCCGCCCGACCCTCCCGCCCGGCCCTTCCGCGGACCGCTGCGCCCGGCCCCGCGTCCGGCGGGCTTCCCGCCCGCCGCGGTCACGGAGACCCGTGGTCCCGAGCGGCGCGCCCCCGCCGGGCGAACTCCCTCCGCGACCGGTCCGTACCACCTCGTGACGGCGTGTCGGGTGGCCCCTAGACTGGATCTTTCCCGTGTTTCCCGCATGTCCGGCTCCGGCCGGCGACAGGAGCGACCTGGTGTTCTACCACTTGCTCAAGCACGTACTCCTCGGTCCTCTGCTGCGGCTGCTGTTCCGGCCGAGGATCGAGGGCCTGGAGAACATCCCGGCGGAGGGGGCCGCCATCATCGCGGGCAACCACCTCTCGTTCTCCGACCACTTCCTGATGCCGGCGATCCTCGCGCGGCGGATCACCTTCCTCGCGAAGGCCGAGTACTTCACGGGCCCCGGGGTCAAGGGGCGCCTGACCGCCGCGTTCTTCCGCAGCGCCGGGCAGATCCCCGTGGACCGCTCCGGGAAGAACGCCGGGCAGGCGGCCCTGCGCGAGGGGCTGGGGGTCCTGGCCAAGGACGAGCTGCTGGGCATCTACCCGGAGGGCACCCGCTCGCACGACGGCCGGCTGTACAAGGGCAAGGTGGGGGTCGCCGCGATGGCACTCGGCGCCGGAGTGCCGGTCATCCCCTGCGCGATGATCGGCACCTTCGAGATCCAGCCGCCCGGTCGGAAGATCCCGAAGATCCGGCGGGTCACGATCCGCTTCGGCACGCCGATGGACTTCTCCCGGTACGACGGACTGGAGGGCGAGCGGACCGTCCTGCGCGCCGTCACCGACGAGATCATGTACGAGATCCTCGCCCTCTCGGGCCAGGAGTACGTCGACCGGTACGCGGCCGAGGTCAAGGCCGAGCAGGAGGAGGAACGGAAGAAGGCCCGGCGCAGGTCGCGCTGAGCCTCCTCCCCCTGCCGGCGGGCCGCCGGTGCAGTGCCCGGTGGACGTGCCGGTCACCGCACTAGCGGACGGCCGGGAGCTCCTCACGGGCCGGAAGGTCCGAGCCCGGCGCCTGGCCGAGGGACTTCGCGGCGGCGGGGGCCGGGGCGACGGGCGTGGCGTGCGGGGCGCACGTCACGTCCTTCGCGTCGACCCTGCCGGTCAGCAGGTAGGCGTCGACGCGGGTGTTGATGCAGGGGTTCACCAGGCTGGTGACCCCGTGCGAGCCGGCGTTCTTCTCGGTGATCAGGCGCGAGCCGCCGAGACGGCGGTGCAGCGAGACCGCGCCCTCGTACGGGGTGGCCGCGTCACGCTCGGACTGGACGATCAGGACCGGGGGCAGGCCGCGCCGGGCGCTGGCGCCGACCTCGATCGGGGTGCTCTGCTTCGACCTCCAGGTCGCGCAGGGCAGGTTCATCCACGCGTTGGACCAGGTCAGGAACGGGTACTTCTGGTGCAGCCGGGTGTTGTCGCGGTCCCACTCGGCCCAGCTGGTGGGCCACTTGGCGTCGGCGCACTCGACCGCGGTGTAGACGGCGTTGCCGTTCTCGGCGGCGGCGTTGCCGGCCGTGTCGGACATGTCCGGGGCGATCGCGTCGACCAGCGCCTGCTCGTCGCCGGCCGCGTAGGCGGCGAACGTCTGCGCGACGGGCACCCACGAGGAGTCGTAGTACGGGGCGCCCTGGAAGAAGCCGATGAGCTCGGCCGGTCCGACGACACCGCCGATGGGGTCGGCCTTGGCCTTGGCGCGCAGCTCCTGGTAGCGGGCCTCGACCTCGGCGCGGGTGTCGCCGAGGTGGAAGGACGCGTCGTTCTTCGCGACCCAGTCCTGCCAGTCGTTCCAGCGCGTCTGGAAGGCGACGTCCTGGCCGAGGTTGGCCTCGTACCAGATGTTGTCCTGGTCCGGGTCGACCACGCTGTCGACGATCATGCGGCGCACGTGGCTCGGGAAGAGGGTCGCGTAGACCCCGCCGAGGTAGGTGCCGTAGGAGACGCCGAGGTAGTTCAGCTTCTTCTCGCCGAGGGCGGCCCGGATGACGTCCAGGTCCCGCGCGGTGTTCGGCGTGGTCATGTGCGGCAGCATCTCGCCGCTGCGCTCCTTGCAGCCGTCCGCGTACTCGGCGGCGAGCTTGCGCTGGGCGCGCTTGTCGGCCTCGTTGGACGGGACCGGGTCGGCCTTGGGGGCCTTGACGAACTCCTGCGGGTCGATGCAGGAGATCGGCGCCGAGTGGCCGACTCCGCGGGGGTCGAAGCCCACGAAGTCGTACGCCTTGGAGGCGTTGACCCACAGCGGGCTCTTGGTGGTGACCCGGCGCGGGAAGCGCATGCCGGAGCCGCCGGGGCCGCCCGGGTTGTAGACGAGCGCGCCCTGGCGCTCCTCCTTGGTGCCGGTGCTGCCGATCCGGTCGACGGCGAGCTCGATGGTCTTGCCGAACGGCTTGGTGTAGTCGAGCGGGACCTTGACCCAGCCGCACTGGATGGGCTTCTCGAAGCCCCAGTCCGCGGGGCAGTCCTTCCACTCGATCCCGGCGCGGGCGGCGCGGGCCGCGGCTATCTGTACGCCGACCGCCTCGGCGGTCCCGTTGTCGCGGCCTGCGGACGCCGCCGCGGCGGGCGGTGCCAGCAGCAGGCCCGCCGCCAGCGTGCCGGTGATCAGAGTGGCGGCGCTGCCCAGCGCCGCGTTGCGTATCACGTGGTTGTTCCCCCTGCGTCAAGTGCCGCCGTGGGCGGCCGGTTTCGGTCGGGTTCGGTCATCGGCGTGCAGGGCGATCCTGTCCTCTGACCGGGACCCGGCGACAGACCGGGGGCCGGATCTTTGCCAACCCGATAACCGGAAAGGCGTGTACCGCTGAGCGGTGTCCGGTGCGTCGCCGCGTCACCGGCCGTACGTGTCGCAGGCCGCGTCCAGCAGCTCCCGCAGCCTCAGGGCGTCCGGCGCCAGGGCCGTGACGAGCACCGCCGGACCGGCCAGCGGGGTCGCCGCGGCGAACTCCCCCAGCACCCGGGCCGCCGGCGGGGCCTTCGCGAAGGCCGGCTCCACGACGAGGAGTTGGCCGAGCGCCCGGTGGCCCGCCAGGCCGGCCGGACCGTCCCACCCGCCGGGCGCCCCCGGTCCGCAGGCCAGCTCCTGGTCGAGCAGCGGACGGCCGTCCCGGGTGACGCCGAGCCGGCTGCGCAGCAGTCCTGGTTCCTCGCCGCTGCGGCCCAGCACCTGCTCCTCGCGGAACACCAGCCGGGCCGTGGGCGCCAGTCGGACCCGTGTGCGCACGCGCAGGTCGCTGCCGCGCACGGAGACCAGCGGCTCCGGAAGCCACCGCACGGACGCCCCGTCCTCCACGGTGAGGTGCACGTCGTACCGGGCCGGTTCGCCGCCGCGGCCGGGCAGGGCGAGGGTGGCCGCCGCCGATCCGAGGGTGAGCCGCGCCCCGGGGCCGGCCACGGCCTCGATGGTGAGGTGGTCCCCGCCCAGCGGTGCGCTCATCGCGCCGACGAGCATCACCCCGGCCCCGGCGCCCGCCCCCCGGGTGCGGCGCAGTGCGAGCGGCCCCTCTCCGGTCAGCAGGGGCAGGGCGGTGCCGCCCCGCCCGTCGGCGGCCGCCCGGATCCGGGCGGTGGCCCGCAGGCCCGCCGCCGGGGCGGGAGCGGGGGGCGCGCTGGTCACCGTACGATCCAGGCGGCGATCCGCTCGCGCACCCACGCGGCGACCGGGGCGACGCCCTCGGGGCCGCGCAGCGACTGGAAGGCGACGGGCAGTTCACCGCGCTGTTCGGCGGCGTCGCGGGCCATCCGGGCCAGGTCGGAGCCGACATGGGGGGCGAGGTCGGTCTTGTTGACGACGAGCAGGTCCGCGGTGGTCACCCCGGGTCCGCCCTTGCGCGGGATGTCGTCGCCGCCGGCCACGTCGATGACGAAGATCTGGGCGTCGACGAGCCCTCGGGAGAAGGTGGCGGTGAGGTTGTCCCCGCCGGATTCGACGAGGATCAGGTCGAGCGGGCCGACGTTCTCCTCCAGCTCCTCGACGGCCTCCAGGTTGGCGGAGATGTCGTCGCGGATGGCGGTGTGCGGGCAGGCTCCGGTCTCGACGGCGGCGATCCGCTCGGGCGGCAGGACGGCCTCGCGGAGCAGGAACTCGGCGTCCTCGCGGGTGTAGATGTCGTTGGTGACCACCGCCATGGACAGCTCGGCGCGCAGCGCCCGGCACAGCGCCGCGACGGTGGCGGTCTTGCCGGAGCCGACGGGGCCGCCGAGTCCGATGCGCAGGGCCCGGCGGGTGCCGTCGGCGCGGACCGGGTCGGCGCCGTGGGTGTGCCGGCGGGGGTAGGCCACGCCGTGGTCGAGGTGCATGGTTTCTCCTTGGGGAACGGGGGTCGGAGGGCCGCTCGGGTGCTCAGGAGGCGAAGAGGCGTACCGGCCAGGCGGCATGGACCTCGGCCGAGATGTCCAGCAGGGGCGAGGAGGCCGCGGGAAGGGCGTCCGCGCCCTCCGTGCGCGCCCTGCGGGCGGCTTCGGCGGCCCGGGCCGCGACGGCGTCGAGCTCGGGGGCGAGGCGGGCCAGGACCCCGCTGGCCTGGAAGGGGTCCAGGCCCAGCAGC
>NZ_JBHXSC010000014.1:0-124602 GCF_042716505.1 Streptomyces sp. NPDC058674 | reverse complement strand
CTCGGGGAGGTCGCGGTGCCCCCGGTCCCCGCTGCGGCCCCGGTCCCCGCTGCGGCCCCGGTCCCCGCTGCGGCCCCGGCCGCCGGGCGGCGCCGGGCGGCGCCGCACGAGGTTCCGGAGCCCCCCGCCGGGCGGCCGCAGGTGCGCCACCTCGGCGATCGCGCCCCCACCTACGCCGGCGAGCCGGGCGCCCTGCCCACCGCCGACCCGGCCGCCCTCGACGGGCTGGTCCCCGACACCGTCCTGGACGGTGCGCACTACGGCACGTACACCCTGCGCGCCGCCTCCCTGCGCGGTGACTCGGCCCGCTACCGGGGCGAGCCCCGCCGCGACCACCTGCTCACCGCCCGCTTCGGCGCCGGCGACGACGCCCTCGTCCTCGTGGTCCTCGCCGGCGGCGACCGGGCGGCCCCCGGGACCGCCGAGGCCGCCGCCGAACTGTGCCGCACCGTCGCCTCCGCCGTCGGCCGCAGCCAGGAACGGCTGGCCGCGGACATCCGGTCCGGGCACCGCGAAGCCCTGCGCTCCGGCCTCCAGCGGCTCACCGACCGGGGCTACGGGCGGCTGCGGGCCCGCGCCGCCGAGCGGGGCCTCGCGGAGGGCGCCTACACCGCCGGGCTCCGCGCCCTGCTGCTCCCGGTGGACCCGCAGTGCCGGACCCGGGTCTGCTTCGGCGCGGGCGCCGGCGGGCTGTTCCGGCTCCGGTCGGGCGAGTGGCAGGACCTGGAGCCCGGCGGCCCGGACCGGCGCGGGTCCGGCCCGCGGCCGGAGGCGGGCGGGGGAGCGGACGCCGGGACACCGGCGGGCGACGGCGAGGGGGACTTCCGCTTCCGCGCCTCGGTGGCCCGCCCGGGGGACATCCTGCTGCTCTGCTCCGGAGGGCTCGCGGAGCCGATGCGGGAGGAAGCGGCCCTGTCGGCCGAGCTCGCCGCCCGCTGGTCCGCGCAGGATCCGCCGGGCCTCGCGGCGTTCCTCGCGGACGCCCAGCTCCGCCTCAAGGGGTACGCCGACGACCGCACGGCCGCCGGAGTCTGGGAGGCGTAACCGGCGCTCGCATGGCTGGATGGGAGGCACACGCAACCGAGAACCGGACGGGTCCGGACCGGACACCGGAGAGGGTGCCTCCCCATGGCCAAGCAGAACGTCGCGGAGCAGTTCGTCGACATCCTGGTGCGCGCGGGCGTGCGCCGGATGTACGGGGTCGTCGGCGACAGCCTCAACCCGGTGGTGGACGCGATCCGCCGGACGGGTGACATCGAGTGGATCCAGGTCCGGCACGAGGAGACGGCCGCCTTCGCGGCCGGCGCCGAAGCCCAGATCACCGGCCGCCTCGCCGCCTGCGCGGGCTCCTGCGGCCCCGGCAACCTGCACCTGATCAACGGGCTCTACGACGCCCACCGCTCGATGGCCCCGGTGCTCGCGCTCGCCTCGCACATCCCCTCCTCGGAGATCGGCCTCGGCTTCTTCCAGGAGACCCACCCCGACCGCCTCTTCACCGAGTGCAGCCACTACAGCGAACTGATCTCCAACCCCCGCCAGATGCCCCGGGTGCTCCAGAGCGCCATCCAGCACGCCGTCGGCCGCGGCGGGGTCGGCGTGGTCTCCCTGCCCGGGGACGTCGCCTCCGAGCCCGCCCCGGAGAAGTCGGTCGAGACCGCCCTCGTCACCGCCCGCCCCTCGGTCCGCCCCGGCGAGGGCGAGATCGAGAAACTGGTGCGGCTCATCGACGAGGCCGACAGGGTCACGCTCTTCTGCGGCAGCGGCACCGCCGGCGCGCACGCCGAGGTGATGGAGTTCGCCGGCCGGATCAAGGCCCCCATCGGGCACGCCCTGCGCGGCAAGGAGTGGATCCAGTACGACAACCCGTACGACGTCGGCATGAGCGGCCTGCTCGGCTACGGTGCGGCCTACGAGGCCACCCACGAGTGCGACCTCCTCATCCTCCTCGGCACGGACTTCCCGTACAACGCCTTCCTCCCGGACGACGTGAAGATCGTCCAGGTGGACATCCGGCCCGAACACCTCGGCCGCCGCTCCCAGCTGGAGCTGGCCGTCTGGGGAGACGTACGGGAGACGCTGCGCGCCCTGAACACCCGGGTGCGCCCCAAGGCGGACCGCCGCTTCCTGGACCGGATGCTGAAGAAGCACGCGGACGCGCTGGAGGGGGTGGTGAAGGCGTACACCCGCAAGGTGGAGAAGCACACGCCGATCCACCCCGAGTACGTGGCCTCGGTCCTCGACGAACTGGCCGACGACGACGCGGTGTTCACCGTGGATACAGGCATGTGCAATGTGTGGGCGGCGCGCTATCTTTCCCCGAACGGCAAGCGGCGCATCATCGGCTCCTTCAGCCACGGCTCCATGGCCAACGCCCTCCCGCAGGCCATCGGCGCACAGTTCACCGACCGGAACCGTCAAGTGGTGTCGATGTCCGGTGACGGCGGATTCTCGATGCTGATGGGAGATTTCCTCACCCTGGTGCAGTACGGCCTGCCCGTCAAAGTGGTCCTCTTCAACAACTCCTCCCTCGGAATGGTGGAGTTGGAGATGTTGGTTTCCGGCCTGCCCTCCTACGGGACGACGAACACCAATCCCGACTTCGCCGCCATCGCCCGCGCGGCGGGCGCCTACGGGGTCCGCGTGGAGAAGCCCAAGCAGCTCACAGGGGCTCTCAAGGACGCGTTCCGGCACAAGGGGCCCGCTCTGGTGGACGTGGTGACAGACCCCAACGCCCTGTCGATCCCGCCGAAGATCAGCACCGACATGGTGACCGGTTTCGCCCTGTCCGCCGGCAAGATCGTGCTGGACGGAGGGGTGGGCCGGATGATCCAGATGGCTCGATCCAACCTGCGCAACGTGCCGCGTCCGTAAGCCCGCAGGAGTGCGGATCGGCCCCAGGGGCATGCATCCCGTAGACCTGTTCGAGAGCCGAGGACGCGGGAGGTACACCGCCGTGCGGGTGGGGGCGAAGAGCGGAAAGCCGTGGAAGGGGGGGCGGCCCGTACCGCGCGAACCGTCGACCGCCGCCGAGGGCGGGGGAGCGGTGGACACGCTGCGGATCACCCGGAGCGTGCGCCGCGCGGACCTGAAGGCGGTGGGAGAGGTCCGCCGGGCACTGCGCGAGCTGATGCGCCACCGCTGCCGCGCCGACACCGCCGACGTGGCGGAGCTGCTGATCACCGAGCTCGTCACCAACGCCCTCGTCCACACCGACCGGGGCGCGGAGGTCTCCGCGAGCCTCGGCCCCGGCCGGCTCCGCGTGGAGGTCCGCGACTACGCGGCGCGCCGGCCCCGGCCGTACGTACCGACCGCCGACGACGGTACGCACGGCCGGGGCCTGGCGCTGGTGCAGTCGCTCGCCGACGCCTGGGGCGTGGACGCGCTGTCGAGGGGAGGCGGCAAGGTGGTGTGGTTCGAACTCCACCCGGCGCACGGCGCGGGGTACGACGCGGCATAGCGGCGGGACCCGCCCGACGGGCGGGCACCGCGAGGCGACCGGCAGCAACCGGTCAGCCGAACTGCTGCTCCAGGTCCTTCAGTTTGCGCTCCAGGGAGTCGAGCCGGGGGATGGTCTGGGTGTCGTCCTCGGCGGTGAGGTCCACCGTCCGGGGCCCGGTCACCTCAAAGGGTTCGGTTGCGGTCACGGCCTGCAGGGAGGGCCTTCGGCGCAGGGGCAGTTGTCCCGGTTCCGCTATGGCCGGCTCCGCGCCGACCGGCGCGGAGCCCGATCCGGGGGCCAGCCCCGGCATCTCGCCCTCGCGGGCGCGGGTCCGCCCGAACGCCCTGTTCTGCCGTCCCAGCGCCTTGATGTGGGCGCGGTCCAGGCGGTGCTGCTCGCGCCTGCGGTGCCGGTCGTTCTCCTTCTCCTTCTTGTCCTCGCGCACCTCGTCCACGGCCTCGTCGAGGGTGCGCACCCCCTCCAGCAGCATCAGCGACCACGCGCCGAAGGTCTCCCGGGGGGCCCGCAGCCAGCGGACCATGCGGATCTGCGGCAGCGGCCTCGGGATCAGGCCCTGTTCGCGCAGCGCCGCCCGGCGGGTCTGCTTGAGGGCCCGGTCGAAGAGGACCGCCGCCGAGAGCGACATCCCGGCGAAGAACTGCGGAGCCCCGTCGTGCCCCAGCCCCCTGGGCGCGTGCACCCAGTTGAACCAGGCGGCCGCGCCCGCGAACAGCCAGACCAGCATGCGCGAGCCCAGGGCGGCGTCGCCGTGGCTGGCCTCGCGCACGGCAAGCACCGAGCAGAACATGGCGGCGCCGTCGAGCCCGAAGGGCACCAGGTACTCCCAGCCCCCGGTCAGGTTGAGGTTCTGCCGGCCGAAGCCGACCAGCCCGTGGAAGGAGAGCGCGGCGGCGACCGCCGCGCAGCAGAAGAGCAGGACGTACGAGGCGGTCCCGTAGACGGCCTCCTTGCGCCGCCGCCGCTCCTCGCTGCGCTCCCAGCTGTCCTCGGCCGCTGCCTTCTCGCTCTCGCGCCTGCCCCGGGCCAGTACCGCAACTGCCGCAAGTACGCCCAGGATCAGCAGGCTGCCGGGCAGCAGCCAGTCCAGCGATATGTCGGTCAGTCTCATGCGGATGTCCCTTGCCTCGCGTATGCGGCTGTGCGGCTTTCCGGGCGCCATAGTGACGCAGGTGGTCAGCCGTACACGCGGGTTTCGGGGCAAGTGGACGCCATCGGGGGGCCGGGCCCGCCGGATAGGGTGTTGTCGCTCGAACTGGCGCCCGGACCAAGGGTTTCGTGTTCGAGCGGGAGTCATCCCTACGGGTGGGTTCGGTGCACGACGGCCCCGGACGGCGGGGACGGGAGCCGGCCGGGACCCGCGCCGGTCACGCCGTGAGGCGGGCGATGCGGTCCGCGTCGCAGGTCCGCGGGCAGGTGACGCAGGTGTCCTCCGGGCGGATCGTGTAGAAGAAGCAGCAGCTGGCGCGGTCCCGGGTGGGCAGCGCGGCGCCGTCGGGGCCGCGGAGCGTGCGGAAGCCCGCACCTCCCGTGTACGGGGCCGTCGAGCCGGGCAGCAGCGCCTCCAGCTCGGCCATGACCCGCTCCTCCTCGCCGAGCAGGTGGCCGATGTACCAGAGGCTCTCGACGACCTCGTCGGTGACCATGCCCCACAGGGCCCGGCGCCCGCGCCGCATGCGCGGGCCGAAGCCCTCCAGTACCGGTCCGAGGTGCTGGGCCACCGCCGCCCGCACCTCGTCGCGCAGTGCCTCCTCGTCGGGCACGGTCCGGGCCCCGGGCAGGGCGGCCGCGAGGTCGTCCGGCAGGCAGGCGAAGCTCTCGACCTGCACCGCCATCCGGCCGAGGGTCCGGTGGAAGGCCACCCCGGCGACGGGGAGGCGGGGCACCCGCCGGTGGAGGAACCACGGCAGGGTGACCAGCAGGCAGGCGGGCCACGCGTACCGGTGCAGCCCGAAGCTCGCCACCACGTCGGGCCGGGCGCGGACGCCGTAGTCCGTCAGCACCTGGGCGTCGTCCCGGGCGAGGAAGGCGTCCAGCGCCGGCCCCCCCGCCGCGAGCTCGTCCGCGCCGACCCATCCCGCACCGCGGGGGACGGGCTCGAGCGCGGACCGCTCCTCGACCCGGAGGCCGCCGTACACCTCGGCCAGACGTGCGTACGCGTCCGCCACCGGAGAGCCGGCCGGGGCGGGTGCGACGGGTGACGGGGCAGCGAGGACCGTGACGGCCATGGGGGACCACCGATTCGAGCGATCGTTAAGAGGTAAGCCTTACCTTACCCGATCGAGCGTGGTCCGTACCGTCGGCTCCCCGGGCGCCGTCGCCTATTCTCGGAACCGGCCGAGACCTGTGAGGAGGACCGGATGTACGAAGAAGCCCAGGCCAGGATCGGGGCGCCAGGGGCGGGGCCGCCGGTCCCCGCGCAGCGGACACCGCAGAAGGTGTTGCGCCATTCGGTGCGCGGACAGGTCCTCGACGCGCTGCGCACCGCACTGATCGACGGCGAGCTGGCGCCGGGGGAGATCTACTCGGCGCCGGCCCTGGGGGAGCGGCTGGGGGTCTCGGCGACCCCCGTGCGCGAGGCGATGCAGCAGCTGGCCCTGGAGGGCGCCGTGGAGTGCCTGCCCAACCGCGGCTTCCGGGTCCTGTCGCGCACCCCGCGCGAGCTGGCCGAGCTGGCCGAGGTGCGGGCCCTCCTGGAGGTCCCGGTCATGCTCCGGCTGGCCCGCACCGTGCCCGCGGCCACGTGGGAGGCCCTGCGCCCGGCGGCGGCCGCCACCGCCGCCGCCGCGGCGGCCGGCGACCCGGCGGGCTACGCGGAGGCCGACCGGGCCTTCCACCGCGAGGTGCTCGCGCTGGCGGGCAACGGCCGTCTGGTCCAGGTGGCGGAGGAGCTCCACCGCCGCGCCCAGTGGCCCCTGCCGGGCGCGCCGCGGGTGCGCCGGGCCGATCTGGTCGCCGACGCGGCGGAGCACGCGGCGCTGCTGGAGGCGCTGATCGCCGGGGAGCTCCCGGCGGTGGAGTCGCTCGTACGGGAACACTTCGCGGGCTCCACGGGCTGACGGCGCCCCCCCCGCGCCGGAACGTGCCCGCCCCGCGCCGGAACGTGCCCCGCCGGAACGGGCCCCGTATCGCCGGACTTTGACGACAGGGTCTAGGCCGGGGCCGGGTGGAGCTGGTCCGCGAGCCAGGTGGGGATGCCGCCCAGCAGGTGGAAGAGCCGGCGGGCCTCCGCGCGCAGCCGGGCCGCCTCCGCCTCCGGCTCGGCCTCCGCGAGGGCCGCCAGCGCCGGGGCGGTGCCGATCAGGAAGCCCAGCTCCTCCCGGATGCGCAGCGACTCCGCGAAGCCCCTGCGGGCCTCCGCCACCTCGCCGTCCCGCAGGGCGAGGGCGGCCAGGTGCCGCCAGGTGAAGGACAGCAGGAGCGTGTCCCCGTGGGCCTCCGCGCCGGCGTGCGCCCGGTGGTACGCGGGCCGCGCCGACTGCGGGGCGTCCGCGAGGTGTTCGGCCACCAGGCCGCGCCGGAAGTCCAGCAGCGGCCGCGTCCGGGAGCCGGGGGACAGCAGGGCGGCCGCCCGGCCCAGCGCCGAGCGGGCCTCGTCGGCCCGGTCGCGCACCCCGAGCACGGTGGCGGCGTACGCCAGGTGGCCCCGCTCGCAGGCGGCGGCGCCCCGGTCGTCGTCATCGCGGGCGACCGCCTCGGCGATCCGCAGCGCGTCCTCGGCCTCGGCCCATCCCTGGCCGGTGAACAGGCACCGCTCGACCAGCAGCGCCGTGCGCTGCACGGCCGCCCCGGCGTGGTTCAGGTGCGGCGTCAGCAGGGCCGCCGCGTCGGTCCAACAGCCGCGCGAGCGCAGCCGCCATATCGCCCGCTGGAGGGGGTCGTCGCCCCCGGTAGATCCGGCACCGGACATGGCGGTATCCGCCACATTGCCCTCCCCAAAGCAACCAAGCAGCACATCGTTGAGCCCTGGGGCGAAATGAGAGCACGGATCGGCGGGTTCGGCCAAGGGGTCGGGTGAACTCTTTCACAAAGTCCGGACGGATCATCAGCGGTCCCCGGCCGGCCCCGTGCGGCCGGGAAGCGGATCTCCTCAGCTCATGCGCAGTGCGAGGAAGAAGTCGAGCTTGTCCTCCAGCCGGGACAGGTCGCGGCCCGTCAACTGCTCGATCCGCCCGACCCGGTACCGCAGCGTGTTGACGTGGAGGTGCAGCCGGGTCGCGCAGCGCGTCCACGAGCCGTCGCAGTCCAGGAAGGCCTCCAGGGTCGGGATGAGCTCGGCGCGGTGGCGCCGGTCGTAGTCCCGCAGCGGGTCCAGCAGGCGGGCCGTGAAGGCCCGCCGCACGTCGTCCGGCACGAACGGCAGCAGCAGCACGTGCGAGGCCAGTTCGTGGTGGCCCGCCGCGCACACGCGGCCCGGGCGCGCCGCGGCGACCCGGCGGGCGTGCCGGGCCTCCTCGAGCGCCCCGCGCAGCCCCTCGGCGGAGTGCACGGCCGCGCTGACGCCCAGCGTGAGCCGGCCGTCCTCGGCCAGGCCCGCCTGCAGGGGAGCCCGTACGGACGCCAGCAGCTCGTCGGCGTGCAGGGCCGCGTCGGGGCCCTTGTCCTCCCCGGCCTCCCCGGACGGCGAGGGCAGCGGCACCAGGGCGATGGCCTCGTCACCCGCATGGGCCACGGCGATCCGGTCCGAGGGCTCGGGCCCCGGTACGGACGGGTCGACGAGGATCTCCTCCAGCAGCGTCTGGGCCACCGGACCGCCGGGGATGTCCCCGCCGTCCCAGTCCACCCGGGCCACGACGACCTGCCAGTGCGGGGCGGTGCCCAGCCCGGGCAGCAGTACCGGGGCCGCCACCCGCAGGCGGGCGGCGATCTCGGCGGGCGGCGCGCCCGTCTGGACCAGTTCCAGTACCTCCTGTGCGAGACGGCGCCGCACCGTGCGGGCGGCGTCGCGCCGGTCCCGCTCCACGGCGATCAGCTGGGTGACGCCCTGCAGGAGGTCGAGGCGCTCGGCGGGCCAGTCGCCCGCGTCCGCCTCCACGGCCAGCAGCCAGTCCGACAGCACGCTCTCGCGCACGTCCCGGACGCCCGGTCCGGCCGCCCCGCGCCCGTGTCCTCTGATCGGGAAGAGGGAGTACGTAATACCCTGAAGGGAGATCCGGTGCGGTCCCCTGCGGCCCGTCCGGACCGCCGCGAGGTGTTCGCTCGCCAGTGCCGCGCAGACGCCCGGTGCCAGCGGCTCGCCCGCCCCGGCGATCTGCCGGCCGGTGGGGGACAGCACCCAGGCCCGGAGATCGAGGTCGGTGGTGAGCAGATCCAGCACCACGTCGGGGCCGCCGCCGGCCGGGCCCGACGTCATCAGGCGGCGGTGGCGGTCCACGACCGCGGCGAGGTCTCCGGCACGCTCTCCGGACACCTGGCGCACCACGTACTCGGTGATCGTGGCGAATGCAACGTCCTCGTTCACGGCGAACAGCGGCAGGCGGTTGCGCAGACAGGCCGAAACCAGATCGTCCGGGATGTCCCCCAGCTCCGCCTCGCCCGCGGCGAGGCCCGCCACGCCCGCGCCGGCCAGGATTCGTACGAACGGCTCGGAGTCGGCCGAATTTCTTCGCCAGGCCAGGCCGGTGAGGACGAGCTCCCCTCCGGAGAGGTACCGGCTGGGGTCCCGCAGGTCGGTCGTCATGACCCCGCGGACCGTCCGGTCGAGTTCGTCCTCGCCGCCCAGCAGCCGCAGCCCCAGCGCCTCGGTTTCCAGCAGTGCGCGCAGCCGCATGATGTCGCCGCCGATCTGTCTCGAATGTTGCCGTTGGAAATCGGGCAGGTCGTCGCATCCTGCCTTTCATACGAATCTACAAGACGACGGAGGCCCCCAGCCAACTCCTTCATGGTTTCGGTGACTGCACCCGGGGGACGCGCGGCTTGTGTACTGACTCCACACCGCGTTAACAGCACGTGAACGACCAGTCGAGGGCCATGGGGCCTCCTGGCTTGAAGTGAACGACACGATGAAGAAGAAGAGAGCCGCTCATGGACTTCCTTCGCCCCGCCAGCTGGGAGGAGGCGCTCGCCGCTAAGGCCGAGTTCCCCTCAGCTGTGCCGATTGCGGGTGGCACCGACGTGATGGTCGAGATCAACTTCGACCACCGTCGGCCGGAGTACCTCCTGGACCTGAACCGCATCGGCCTCCTGCGGGAGTGGGAGGTCGGCGAGGACGTGGTTCGTCTGGGCGCCTCCGTCCCGTACACGCAGATCATGGAGAACCTCCGGACGGAGCTGCCGGGTCTCGCGCTCGCCTCGCACACGGTCGCGTCCCCGCAGATCCGCAACCGCGGCGGTGTCGGCGGCAACCTCGGTTGCGCCTCCCCGGCCGGCGACTCCCACCCCGCGCTCCTCGCGGCGGGCGCCGAGGTCGAGGTGGAGTCCGTACGCGGCTCGCGCCTGATCCCGATCGACGAGTTCTACACCGGCGTGAAGCGCAACGCGCTCGCCGCCGACGAGCTCATCAAGACCGTCCACATCAAGAAGGCGGACGGCCCCCAGCAGTACTCGAAGGTCGGCTCCCGCAACGCGATGGTCATCGCGGTCTGCGCGTTCGGCCTGGCGCTGCACCCGCAGACCCGCACGGTCCGCACCGGGATCGGGTCGGCCGCGCCGACCCCGATCCGCGCGAAGGCCGCCGAGGAGTTCCTGAACGCCGCGCTCGAGGAGGGCGGGTTCTGGGAGTCCGGGAAGGTCGTCACCCCGTCGATCGCCAAGCAGTTCGGTGACCTCGCCTCCGGCGCGGCCAACCCGATCGACGACGTCCGCGGCACGGCGAAGTACCGCCGCCACGCCGTCGGCATCATGGCTCGCCGCCAGCTCGTCTGGACGTGGGAGCAGTACCGCGGAACCGGCAACGGCCGCTCGCTCGAAGGGGCTGCGTAATCATGCGCGTCAATTTCACTGTCAACGGCCGTCCGCAGGAAGCCGACGACGTCTGGGAGGGCGAGTCCCTCCTCTACGTCCTGCGCGAGCGCATGGGCCTGCCCGGCTCGAAGAACGCCTGCGAGCAGGGTGAGTGCGGCTCCTGCACGGTGCGCCTCGACGGCGTGCCGGTCTGTTCCTGTCTGGTCGCGGCCGGCCAGGTGGAGGGCCGCGACGTCGTGACCGTCGAGGGCCTGGCGGACTACGCCAGGCAGCGCGAGGAGCACGGCCACGGTGGCGCCTGCGGCACCGGCGGCGGCTGCGGCGGCAAGGGCGGCGTCACCCTGGACGCGGCCAAGCAGTGGCAGGCCAAGCCCGCGGGCGACTCGCAGACCGGCGAGGGCGCCCCCCTCTCCACGATCCAGCAGGCGTTCATCGACGCCGGCGCCGTCCAGTGCGGTTTCTGCACCCCGGGCCTCCTGGTCCAGGCGGACGCGCTGCTGGAGGAGAACTCCTCCCCGTCCGACCAGGACATCCGTGAGGCCCTGTCCGGCAACCTCTGCCGCTGCACGGGCTACGAGAAGATCCTCGACGCGGTCCGCCTCGCGGCCGCCCGTCAGTCAGAGGCGGTCTGACCATGGCTCAGAACACCCGCACCGTGCCCGCGGGCGCGCCGACGAACGTCAGCCAGAAGCACACCAAGGGCGGCATCGGCGAGTCCACGCTGCGCCCGGACGGCACCCTCAAGGTGACCGGCGAGTTCGCCTACTCCTCGGACATGTGGCACGAGGACATGCTGTGGGGCCAGACCCTCCGCAGCACCGTCGCCCACGCCGAGATCGTCTCCATCGACATCTCCGAGGCGCTCGCCATGCCCGGCGTCTACTCGGTGCTGACGTACGACGACCTGCCGGCCGAGATGAAGAACTACGGCCTGGAGATCCAGGACACCCCGGTGCTGGCCAACGGCCGGGTGCGCCACCACGGCGAGCCGGTGGCCCTGGTGGCCGCCGACCACCCGGAGACCGCCCGCCGCGCGGCCGCCAAGATCAAGATCGACTACCGGGAGCTGCCGCTCGTCACGGACGAGGCCTCCGCCCTCGCCGAGGGCGCGCCGCTGATCCACGAGGGCCGCGACGACCACCACATCGGCCACGTCCCGCACCCGAACATCGTGCACCGCCAGCCGATCATCCGCGGCAACGTGGAGGAGGCCCGCAAGCGCGCCGACGTCATCGTCGAGGGCGAGTACACCTTCGGCATGCAGGACCAGGCCTTCCTCGGCCCGGAGTCCGGCCTCGCCGTGCCGTCCGAGGACGGTGGCGTCGAGCTGTACGTGGCCACCCAGTGGCTGCACTCGGACCTCAAGCAGATCGCCCCCGTCCTCGGCCTCCCCGAGGAGAAGGTGCGCATGACGCTCTCCGGCGTCGGCGGTGCCTTCGGCGGTCGCGAGGACATCTCGATGCAGATCCACGCCTGCCTCCTGGCGCTCGCCACGAACAAGCCGGTCAAGATCGTCTACAACCGGTTCGAGTCCTTCTTCGGCCACGTGCACCGCCACCCGGCGAAGCTGTACTACGAGCACGGCGCCACCAAGGACGGCAAGCTCACGCACATGAAGTGCAAGATCGTCCTGGACGGCGGCGCCTACGCGTCGGCCTCCCCGGCGGTCGTGGGCAACGCCTCCTCCCTCTCGGTCGGTCCGTACGTCCTGGAGGACGTGGACATCGAGGCGATCGCGCTCTACACGAACAACCCGCCCTGCGGTGCGATGCGCGGCTTCGGCGCCGTCCAGGCCTGCTTCGCGTACGAGGCGCAGATGGACAAGCTCGCGGCGAAGCTGGGTATGGACCCGGTCGAGTTCCGCCAGCTGAACGCCATGGAGATGGGCACGGTCATGCCCACCGGCCAGGTCGTGGACGCCCCGGCGCCCGTCGCCGAGCTGCTGCGCCGGGTCAAGTCCCGCCCGCTGCCGCCGGAGCGCCAGTGGGAGTCGGCCGGCGAGGGCGCGGACGTCCGCGCGCTGCCCGGCGGCCTCTCCAACACCACCCACGGCGAGGGCGTCGTCCGCGGCGTGGGCTACGCGGTCGGCATCAAGAACGTCGGCTTCTCCGAGGGCTTCGACGACTACTCGACCGCCCGCGTGCGCCTGGAGGTCATCAACGGCGAGCCCGTCGCGATGGTCCACACGGCCATGGCGGAGGTCGGCCAGGGCGGCATCACCGTCCACGCGCAGATCGCCCGGACCGAGCTGGGCGTCACGCAGGTGACCATCCACCCGGCCGACACCCAGGTCGGCTCCGCCGGTTCCACGTCCGCGTCGCGGCAGACGTACATGACCGGTGGCGCCGTGAAGAACACCTGTGAGGCGGTCCGCGAGGCGCTGCTGGAGATCGGCCGCCGCAAGAACGGCTCCTACCACCCCGCGTGGGCGACCGCCGAGCTGCTGCTCGAAGGCGGCAAGATCGTCACCGACGGAGGCGAGGTCCTCGCGGACATCGCCGAGATCCTCGGCGACGAGGCGATCGACCTCGAACTCGAATACCGCCACCACCCGACCGTCCCCTTCGACCTGGTCACCGGCCAGGGCAACGGGCACGTCCAGTACACCTTCGCCGCGCACCGCGCGGTCGTCGAGGTGGACACCGAGCTCGGCCTCGTCAAGGTCGTCGAGCTGGCGACCGCCCAGGACGTCGGCAAGGCGCTGAACATGCTCTCCGTGGTCGGCCAGATCCAGGGCGGCACCACCCAGGGCCTCGGCGTGGCGATCATGGAAGAGATCATCGTGGACCCGAAGACCGCGAAGGTGCGCAACCCCTCCTTCACGGACTACCTGATCCCCACCATCCTCGACACCCCGACCATCCCGGTCGACGTCCTGGAGCTCGCCGACCCGAAGGCCCCGTACGGCCTGCGCGGCATGGGCGAGGCCCCGACCCTCTCGTCCACCCCGGCCGTCCTCGCGGCGATCCGGCAGGCGACGGGCCTGGAGCTCAACAAGACGCCGATCCGTCCGGAAGCCCTCACCGGCACCCTCTAGGACGGCGCGGTCCGGGGGCCCCGCGGCCCCCGGACCCCCCAGACTCTCCGGGCGGTGTGGACACGGGAACGTCACACTTCCACCCGCACCGCCCGGAGTACACCACGTACCGCACCGCTCGCGGTCCGCTCCACCCTGCAGTACCCCTGCGCCAACCCCCACGTAGTACCAGCGGTCACCCCCGCACTACCCGCAGTACACGCAGTGAACTTTCGCGTCGCCTCGGGCCGTCACCCCGGGTCGTGCAGCCAACGGAGTTTCCCAAATCCCGCGTCTCCAATCTTCATGCGGGTGCCCCTTTGAACCTTGGGAGTTAGGCACCATGACCCAATCGTCTGTGGAGCCCAAGACCAGTGCGGAAGAGGCCGGCGACGGCTCTCGCAACCCCGCCGGGCGTTCTTGGCTCGATCGGTACTTCCACATCACGCACAGAGGATCCAACGTCGGCAACGAGGTCCGTGGCGGTATCACGACCTTCATGGCCATGGCGTACATCCTCCTGCTCAACCCCCTGCTCCTCTCGGGCAAGGACGTCACCGGTGCGACGCTGGAGGGATCGGCGATCATCACCGCCACCGCCTTCGCCGCCGCCGTCACCACGCTGCTGATGGGCTTCGTCGGCAAGGTGCCGCTGGCCCTCGCCGCCGGCCTCTCGGTCTCCGGCGTGCTGGCCTCGCAGGTGGCCCCGCAGATGACCTGGCCGCAGGCCATGGGCATGTGCGTGGTCTACGGCGTCGTGATCTGCCTCCTGGTCGTCACCGGCCTCCGAGAGATGATCATGAACGCGATCCCCCTCGCGCTCAAGCACGCCATCACCATGGGCATCGGCCTCTTCGTCGCCCTGATCGGTTTCGTGAAGGCCGGCTTCGTCGGCAACGGCGGGGAGTTCATGCCCCCCGTCCAGCTCGGCGCGACCGGTGAGCTCTCCGGCTGGCCCGTGCTGCTCTTCGCCCTCACCCTGATCGCCATCTTCATGCTCCAGGCCCGCAAGGTCCCCGGCGCGATCCTGATCGGCATCGTCGGCGGCACGGTCCTCGCCGCGATCCTCAACCTCATCGTCGACATCGACCCGAAGGCCTGGAAGAACGGCTCGCCGGAGCTCGAGGGCTCCGCCATCTCCATGCCGGACTTCTCGCTCTTCGGCGACGTCAGCTTCGGCGGCTGGGGCGACGTCGGCTACATGACGGTCGGCATGATCGTCTTCACCCTGGTGCTGGCCGGCTTCTTCGACGCGATGGCCACCATCATCGGCGTCGGCACCGAGGCCAAGCTGGCCGACGACAAGGGCCGCATGCCGGGCCTGTCGAAGGCGCTGTTCATCGACGGCGCCGGCGGCGCCATCGGCGGCGTCGCGGGCGGCTCCGGCCAGACCGTGTTCGTCGAGTCGGCCACCGGCGTCGGCGAGGGAGCCCGTACCGGTCTCGCCTCGGTCGTCACCGGCCTGTTCTTCGCCGCGTGCCTCTTCTTCACCCCCATCACGCAGATCGTCCCGGGCGAGGTCGCCTCCGCGGCCCTGGTCGTCATCGGCGCGATGATGATGCAGAACGCCCGCCACGTGGACTGGGCCGACAGCGCGACCGCCATCCCGGTCTTCCTGACCGTCGTGATCATGCCCTTCACCTACTCGATCACGGCCGGCGTCGCCGCCGGCGTCATCTCCTACGTCGCCATCAAGGTGGCGCAGGGCAAGGCGCGCGAGATCGGCGCCTTCATGTGGGCGCTGACCGGAATCTTCCTGGTCTTCTTCGCGCTGCACCCCATCGAGGGATGGCTGGGCGTCGGCTAGGCGCCGCCGTGACCCGTACCTGACCCTCCACGCATCCGATACTGGAACCGAACCCCTCCGAGGAGGCCCTCATGCTGGACATCGCCGAAGAGCTGAACCGGTGGGTCGAGCAGGGACGTGACTTCGCCGTCGCCACCGTCGTGGCGGTCGGCGGGAGCGCGCCCCGGCAGCCCGGGGCCGCCCTCGCCGTCGACGGCGACGGCACGGCGATCGGCTCGGTGTCCGGCGGATGCGTGGAGGGCGCGGTGTACGAGCTGTGCCGACAGGCCCTCGAAGACGGCGAGACCGTCCGGGAGCGCTTCGGATACAGCGACGACGACGCCTTCGCAGTGGGCCTGACCTGCGGCGGAATCATCGACATCCTCGTCACCCCGGTGCCCGTGGGCTCCGCCGCACGGGAGGTGTTCGCGGCCGCCCTGGCCGCCGCCGCCCGCGGCGAGGCCGCCGCGGTGGCCCGGATGGCGCAGGGCCCGGCCGAACTGATGGGCCGCGCCGTACTCGTCCGTACCGAAGGCGCCCCCCAGGGCGGCTTCGGCGGACACCCCGAGCTGGACCGCACCATCGCCGAGGAGGCGCGCGCCATGCTCGACGCGGGCCGGACCGGCGTGCTGGAGATCGGCGCCGACGGCAGGCTCTGCGGAGAGCCGCTCGAGGTGCTGGTCGAGTCGAGCGTCCCGCCCCCGCGCATGATCGTCTTCGGCGCCATCGACTTCGCCTCGGCCCTGGTGCGGATCGGCAAGTTCCTCGGCTACCGGGTCACCGTCTGCGACGCGCGGCCGGTCTTCGCGACGAGGGCCCGCTTCCCCGAGGCGGACGAGATCGTCGTCGACTGGCCGCACCGCTACCTGGAGAGCGCCGAGGTCGACGGCCGGACCGTCCTGTGCGTGCTCACCCACGACGCCAAGTTCGACGTCCCGCTCCTCGAACTGGCGCTCCGGCTCCCCGTGGCCTACGTCGGCGCCATGGGCTCCCGCCGCACCCACGAGGACCGCAACAAGCGGCTCCGCGAGGTCGGCGTCACCGAGCTCGAACTGGCCAGGCTGCGCTCCCCGATCGGCCTGGACCTCGGCGCCCGCTCCCCGGAGGAGACCGCGCTGTCCATCGCCGCCGAGATCGTCGCCAACCGCCGCGGCGGCACCGGCGCGGCGCTCACCGGGGCGCACATCCCGATCCACCCGGACCCCTCGACCACGGTGGCGCGGCGGATAGGCTCCGTCGCCTGAAGGGCGGAACCCGCTGATCGCGGCGGTCGAAGGGCGAACGTGAGAAAAGGGCGCCGCCCGCAGGGGTTGCGCCCTTTCGGCGTTTCCCCTACCTTACCGGCCGGTAACAGGAGGCACCCTCTCCATCCCTTCCCCGTATCGGAGTCGAACGGATGTCACGCACCCTGCGCACCCTGGGCCTGCTCGCCGCGGCCACCCTGCTGGCCGCCGTGGGGCCTGCGACGGCCGCCCCCGCCGCGGGCCCGGCCGCCGCCGCCCCCGCCGACGGGCTGCGGGAGGTGCTCTTCGTCGGCAACAACTGGGAGGGGACCGCCGACGTCCTCGCCTCCACCGGCACCCTCGCCAGGATCGGCCGGATCGACGTGATCCCCGACAAGGCGGAGCGGCTCCGCGAGATCTACCTCAACCCCGTCAAACTGGCCTTCTTCCTCGGCGTCCGGGAAACCGCCGGCGAGGGGCACGACCAGTTCGTGGACGACATGTACACCACCCCCGACGGCACGGCCGTCGTGGTCTCGCGGCCCAGCTTCGCCGACGTCGTCTCCATCGACGTGCGGTCGGGCAGGATCAACTGGCGCTTCCCGGTGGCCGGTTACCGCTCGGACCACATGGCGGTCTCCCCCGACGGCACCCGCGTGGCCGTCTCCGCGTCCACCGCCAACACCGTCCACGTCCTCGACATCGCGACCGGCCGCGGCCTCGGCTCCTTCCCCACCGGCGACAAGCCGCACGAGAACACCTTCACGCGCGACGGCCGGTTCCTCTGGAACAGCTCGATCGGTGAGGTGAACACCGCCCTCGACGCCCCCTGGCTGGACTGGACGAAGGGAGAGCGGAAGATCACCGTCGTCGACGCGCAGACCTTCCGCACGGTGCGGGTCGTCGACATGCGCGAGCGTCTCGACGCCTTCGGCCGCCGGGACCTGTCCGACGCTGTGCGGCCCGTGTCCTTCAGCCCCGACGAGTCGAAGCTGTACTTCCAGGTGTCCTTCTTCAACGGCTTCCTGGAGTACGACGTGGCCGGCGACCGGATCACCCGCCTCAAGACCCTCCCCGCCAATCCGGCCACCAGCACCGACCGCACCACCTGGGTCAACGACTCGCGGCACCACGGCATGTCCATGAGCCCGGACGGCGCCAAGCTCTGCATCGCGGGCACCATGGACGACTACGCGACCGTCGTGGACCGCGCCACCCTCGCCGAAGGTCCGCTGGTGCCCGCCGACAAGCCGTACTGGGCCACCGTCGACGGCGACGGCACGGCCTGCGTGATCTCCGAGAGCGGCTCCGACCGGGTCACCGCCATCGACTTCGCCACCGGCCTCAAGCGGGTCTCCGTCCCCGTCGGGGACCACCCCCAGCGGATTCGGATCGGGCACGTCCCGGCCGGATGGACCGGCCCCGCGGCACGCTGATCCGTGTGCGGGCACCGGAACCGGTCATACCGCGCCCATCCGGCCATTTTGGGGTGACCGGTCCGCGATGACCGATTAGTCTGCCGATCATGGTGGACATCCGCGAGGTACCCGAGGCCGACATCGAGCGCGCGGTGGAGCTCGCGTACCTCGTCTTCCACGACCGGCCCGAGGGGGAGCGCCGCGACAAGCACCGGGCCCTGCTGGCCCGTTGCGAGCGGATCGGCGCCTACGAGGACGACGCCCTCGTCGGGTTCATGGCCGCGCACGACTTCCGGCTCTCCGTGCCCGGGGCGGACCTGCCCTGCCCCGGGCTCACCTTCGTCTCCGTCGCCCCCACCCACCGCCGGCGCGGCGTGCTCAGCGCGATGATGGCCGAGCAGCTGCGGCGCACCGCGGCCGCGCGCCGGCCCCTCGCCGCGCTCTGGGCCTCCGAGTCCGCCATCTACGGACGCTTCGGCTTCGGCGGCGCGACCGCCGGAGCCACCATCGAGATCGACTCCACCCGCCCCCTCGCCCTGCGCATCACCCCGGACGGGCGCCCGCTGCGCCTCCTCGGCCCGCAGGAGGCACTGGGCGTGATCGGGTCCCACCACGAGGCCGCCCGCTCCCTGCGGGCCGGCCGCCCCACCCGCAGCCCGGACCGCTGGCGCGAGGAGTGGCTGTCCGAGAAAGACGAGGAGGACGAGGAGTTGGGGCCGCCCCGGACCATCGTCCTGGGGGAACCCGGGGAGCCCGTCGCCGGGTACGTGCTCTACCGGACGAAGGCCGAGGACGACGGCGGGGCGGGGCGCACCCCGGGCCTCGTCCGCGTCGACGAACTGGAGGCCGACACCCCGGCGGTCGCCGCGGCCCTGTGGCAGTACGTGTCCGCCCTCGACCTCACCGGCCGGGTCCGGGCGTGGGGCCGCCCGGCCGACGACCCGCTGCTGCACTTCGCGGCCGACCGGGACCAGGTACGGGTCACCGCCCAGTTCCCCGCGCTGTGGCTGCGCCTGGTCGACGTACGGGCGGCGCTGACGGCCCGGTCGTGGGCGGCCCCGGTGGAGCTGGTGCTGGAGCTCACCGACGTGCGGCTGCCCGCGAACGCGGGCCGGTACCGGCTCAAGGCGGGCCCGCACGGAGTGGCGTACGAGCCGGCCCGGGGCGCCCCCGACCTGGCGCTGGACGTACGGGAGCTGGCCGCCTGCTACCTGGGCGGGACCCGGGCCGTCGAACTCGTGGCCGCGGGGCTGGTGGCCGAGCACGCGCCGGGCGCGGCGGCGGCGCTGGACGCTGCCCTGTGGACCGGGCTGCTGCCGCACACCGCCGACGAGTTCTGAGGCGGACCCGGGGTCCCGGCGGGGGGCGACGGCGGGGGCGGGCGAGCGGACCGCCCCCGCCGCCGGGATCAGGCGGGCAGCGAGATGCGGGCCGCGGCCATGCCGAAGTCCGCGCCCCAGACGCCCGTGGACAGCCCGTCGGGCAGATCGTGCAGGTCCTCCGGACGGTAACGCGCGATCTTACGGTGCCAGTTGAGGATGCCGGCGTGCCAGTCCCGGAGCTCGCCGACGTACGCGTCGAGCGCGGCGCGCGCCTCGGTGCCCAGCTTCCAGTCGTCGTAGAGCAGCGGCATCTGATGCGCCACGATGTGCTCGAACTCCTCGGTGCGCTGCGTCATCAGCGCGTGGCAGATGTGCAGGGCCTCCGGGTAGCCGATGTCGAAGAAGTTCCGCGTGACGAGCACGTAGTTGTGCACCTCGCCCTCGACCTCCACCTCCTTCTGGTAGGAGAAGATGTCGTTGATCAGGCAGGCGGCGTCCGAGACGGCGTTCTCCAGCGACCGGATGGTGCCCGACGCGTAGATCTCCTCCGGGATGCCGCGGCCCTCGTGGCCGAGCCGGCACAGGTACATGGTCAGGCGGCTGCCGAAGGTGCTGCGCCGCATCTCGGCGTAGTCCACGGGATCGGGAATGCGGTTCTGGACCTGGTTGTCCACCTCCCAGAGCCAGCTCTCCAGCATGTCCACCAGGGTGGCCCGGAACTCGGTGCGCTGCCGCGTCGACATCCCGGCGGTGGTGCGCACCCACAGGTCGCCGAGCCCGCGCTCCATCGCCGTCGCCGCGGCGGCCTGCTCGGCGTGGTCGACGGGGACCATCGCGATCAGGCGGGCGGTGGCGGCCTTGGCGGCGGGCAGGTTCTTGGCCTGGGCGAAGACCACCGGGTAGTAGTCGTCCCCGTAGGTGCCCCAGCTCAGCCAGCACGCGTTGAGGGCGAGCGACTCGGGGGTGGCGTCCGGGTCGATCCCCGCCGAGCAGACCGCGAAGTCGTAGCCGCGCAGCTTGCGTTCGTGCCAGATCGCCGAACCGGGGTCGCCGGGTTGGGGGTCCAGCATGCCCATCCGCCGGCACCAGGCCACCGACTCCTCGCGCGCGTGTGCCAGGTGCGGGCTGAGGGTCAGCGGGTGGGGCATGTAGATGTCGGGGATGACGGACGGCCCGGTCTTCTCGAACGGGACGTGCGTGAAGGAGCGCCGCCGCAGCTCCAGCGAGCGCCGCGTGAAGACCGAGCGGAGGTCGAGCGCGGTGGTGCCGAGCCCGGACGGGAGGAAGGGCAGGGTGAGCGGAGCCGTGGCCCTGGCCTCCTTGTTCATGTAGCGGCTGGAGACCATGTGCCACTCGTGGCCCCCGGACTGCCAGTCCTGGAGTCCCTTGGCGTAGGCGAGGACGGCGGCGATCTCCGCCGGGTCCATCGCGTGGTCGGCGAAGAGCTGCGGCAGCTCGGCCAGGGCGGTCTGCTCGAACTGCTGGAGGCGGGAGGTGAGCAGGTCGTTGGCGGCCTCGGCGGCCTCCTGGGTGGAGCAGCCGAGGAAGGTCTCCAACACCAGGATGGCGTTGGAGAGTTCGCCCTCGTCGGCGACCTCCCGCTCGTAGGAGAAGATGTCGTTCCTGATGTGCACGGCATCGGAGAAGGCGTCGCGCAGCACGCCGAGGGGCCGCGAGTGCGCCACGCGCGCCGGTACCTCGGCGGAGACGTACTCGATCAGCCCGGCCGACCAGGGGGCGCCGCCCACCTTGCGGCGCATCTCGATGTACTCGAGCGGGTTCGCCACGCGCCCGATGTTGATGTTGGCGAGCTCCCACATGGACTCGTTCAGGAGGTTCTTCGTGGACTCGGAGAACCGTTCCCGCCAGTCCATCGACAGCGCGGGGACGGTGCGCGCCCACAGGTCGGCGAGCCCGGCCTCGACCGGGTTGGTCGGCTCGGGGAAGCCGTCGGCGAGGTCCATCGGCATGAAGGCCGCGAGCCGGTCGAGGTATGCCTTGGCGCCGTCGCGGTCCTGGGAGCGCTTGTACATCTCCAGGAAGTGGTCGTCGAAGAAGAACACCCACACGTACCAGTCGGTGACCAGCGACAGCGCCTCACTGCCGCAGTCGGGGTGGGTGTACGAGCAGAGCAGCGCGTAGTCGTGGGAGTCGAGGTTGCTCTCCTCCCAGACGCCGGAGCCCTCCAGCATTCCGAGGTCGCGCGCCCACGTCTTGGTGTGGACCCTCGCGTCCTCCAGGTGGGGGTTCAGTCGCGCCGGATACGGCACGTAGAAATCCGGCAGTTGAAACGGCTGCGTCACGGCAGGGTCGGCCCTTCGTCCACGGGTGCGGGGCCGGTTGGGCCCGGCCCCCGCACGAGATCAGCAGTGCCCTACCCCTGATGCGACCGGCCTAAGGGGTAGTTCACCGCATCAGGTGACGGGCCCGCCGTTCCGCGGCGCGGGGCCGGGGGGAGGAGTAAGAGGGACGGCAGGTCCGGGCGGGACGGCCGAAGGCCCCCGCGTGATGCGCGGGGGCCTTCGGTGGTCGAGCGGTGTACGACTCGATCAGCGACCGAGTGGTTCACCTCGTGTGTACTCCTCGGGAGTTCTCCTGTCCTGCTGGAGCTGGAGCGCCGGTCGCTCGGGCGTGCCCGTGAACATGGAGTAGACCGTGCATGGATGGAGATCGGGAGCCGTACTGGTCGGAGTGAACTCCAGCGTCACGCCGCTGGGCTCATCGGGAAAGGATCCGAACTTCCACTTTCCGGTACCGGAAAACCTTTCGTTGCGGCGGCCCGCGTCATAGGCGTCCGTGCAGGTGGGATCCAGACGGATGTTGCTCGCGGTGAACTCTCCCGCCCGGGTGAACTCCAGCCGGCCGCCCGCATCACTGCTCCACACTGCCGCGACATCCTCCTTGCGGTGGGTCTCGAAAAACCCGCTCGGTTCTGGTTTCGGCAACACATTTACCACGGTGAAGAATGCTGCGATGCCGCCCAGGAGAACAAGGGTGATCCAGAGGTACTGACGCGAGGGCTTCACTCGGCGAACTCCTCGAAATCGGACTGGGTAGCTGCGTCACTCGACTTGGAGTAGGCCCGGGCGCGGGATAGAAGCGGTTCGTAGTTCGTCTTCTTGAGTTCGCTGGCCACGCGTGACTTCCCGACCCGGGCCGCCGTCTCCTGCTGGACTTCCTTGCCCATGGCCCGGCCTCGTAGATTGTTGACCAAATCGGCTATGTGGTCGCCTTCCTCACTCTTGGGGTGATATGCCTCGTGTGCGTCAGTCCATACGTCGGCGATTTCTTCGCCGAACTCCATGTCCAACCGGGCCTGCCAGATGGTGTGCCGCATCGCGTTGAGATCGATGCTGCCGTCTTTCGCGCGTTCGGCGTTGGCTGTGGTCTCTGCCCATTCGGCGATCTCCCGCGCCTTCAGGCAGTCTGAAGGCTGGTTCATGCAGACTGTCAATTCTGCTTCGCTTGCCGATTCGGTCTTGTTGAGCCAAGACCCGACGACCGGCGGGCTGTTTTTCAGCTCGTCCCGATTGACGCCATCACCGGGATGAATTCCCTTTGCGTTCCATTTATAGGGCCATAGCGTGGTCTTCTTGTGGGCTGCCGCCAGCTTGATGCCCAGCAGGTAGACGGCGGTGCGATTCTCGGCTGCCCGCTTCCTGTTGCGGCCGTGCCACTGTTCGGTCTTCTTGTTCTCCCTGACGATCTTCGCGTAATTCTTGCCTTCGCTGATGATCGTCGTGCCCCGGTTGCCACACACGTACATGCCGCTGGCGCATTCCTCGAGTGCCAGGCCCGTCGGGTCCCAGTTCCCGATCGGGTTGCCGTTGGCGTAGCTGTATCCGTTCATCTGGAGCGGATCGGTGATGTCGATGATCGGGTCGACGGAGATGAAGCGGCCCGTGGCGGCCTCGTATTCGCGGGCGCCGATATGGGTGAGTCCGGTGTTGCTGTCGTCGACTCCGGTGCCGAGGAAGGTGCGAGTGCCGGGCCAACCGCTGGGTTGTGTGCCGCGGGGATTGCCGTAGGGATCGGACTTCCGCCGGGTGACCGCCTGGCCCGTCGTGAGGTCCACCGCCGCGGTGGCGGTGTTGTGGTGGTCGGCCAGCAGGACGGTCAGGGCGTGGTCGGAGTCCTTGCCGGATGTACGACGGACGGTGGTCGGGGCGCCCGGGCTGCTGTAGTAGCGCTGGGCGTCGAGAGCCTGGCCGGCCTTGTTCACGGTGATCTGGGTGTCACCGAGGTGCAGGGTGCGGCTGCTGCCGCTCTCCTCGATGAGACGGTTACCCCCCGCGTCGTAGATGTAGGTGGTGGTGTCGTTAAACGTCCACTGCTGGGCGGCGGCGTTCGCAACGCAGGTGTGGATGTCGAGATCGTTGCCGTCAGCGGGGTTGTCGTTCGGGACGGTCACGCAGGCGTTGGCCACCGCGTTGTAGAGCGTTTTGTCGGTGGCGCGGTAGACGAATTTCTGCCTGCCGCTGCCGTCACAGGTAGCCAGGACCGCATCGCCGCCCTGGGCGGTGAGGCACTTGCCCAGCGCCCGGACGGTATCACCGGTCAGTTTCCACTGCTGCGCCTTGGTCTCGTTGCACGGATAGAGCTGGACAGGCGTGCCGTCGGCGGTACCGCCATTTTGGACGTCCAGGCACTTACCCGCCATGCCGCCCACCGACACCGCGCCGATGCCCGGGCTGGAAGCCGAGCTGAGCTTGTTGCGGCGATCCCAGTTCAGGGTCTGCGTGTCGCCGTCGATCCTCCGCGTCTTGGTGTTGCCGGAGGCGTCGTACTCGTAGGTGGAGAGAGAGTTGACCGTGGAGCCCGGGTTGCGGGTGGTCATCTCGGCCTTGGCCAGGGCGTGGGGCTGGGTCTTGGCGGGTGGCTGGGTGCCGTTTCCTGCGACGGTCACGCCGTACGTGTAGGTGGTCTCATCGTCCAGCGCGCCGTTGGTGAGGTCACGGTTGATCAGCTTGGTGCGGTTGCCGATCGAGTCGAACTGGTACTCCTGCCAGAATCCATCACCGTCCGGACCCGGGGTGACGTCATTCAGGGACGGCCCGGTGCAGGCGGCCGTCTTGCCGGTCCAGGCCTTGGTGAGCTGACCCATCGGATCGTAGGCGAAGCACTGGCGGTCGGTCCGATCACCGGGCTGGCTGTCTGTGATCGAGGTGATGTTGCCCGCGGGGTCATAGGCGTAGGAGACATCACTGATGCGGTGCGGGCCGGTTTCGCGGTCGCCTATGGACTGGGAGATGCGACCGGTGTTCGCGTTGTACAGGTTGGTCGTCCATACCCGGTTCGGTGCGTTGCCCGATGCCGTCCGGAGCACCTCTCCGAAGGGGTTGTACGAGATCTCGGCGGTGTACCAGGACAGGCCCGACATGGTCTGGGGCATGCCGTCGGCGTTGTAGCGGGTGATGAGCTTTTCAGCGGCCAGGCCGCCGGGCGTGGCGGGGACCGTGGTCGACTGGACCTTGCCGGTCGGCGTGTAGGTGGTGCTGTAGGCGTAGGTGCCGGACAAGCCCTTCGCCGCGGGCACATCCGGGATCGTGATCTTGGAGCCGGTCGGCCGGTACTCGGCGTCGTATCCGGTGACCTCGCTCTTGAACGCGTTCCCGTTGTTGTACGCGGTCGATGCGACGGGCTTGCCCTTTCCTCCGGGGAGGGAGTCGAACGTCCAGGTGCTGACCAGAGGACCGGTCGCCGAATCGTCGCGGAGCTCCGTCTTGCGTCCCAGCACGTCGTAGGTGCTGTACTGGATGCGGCCGGCGGAGTTCGTGGCGGAGACCTGCTGGTCGAGATTGTTGTAGGTGAACTCGGCTTGTCCCATGTCCGGGTCCGAGGTGGAGATCAGGCGACCTCGGGCGTCATGGGTGTAGGTCCACGTGTTCGCCGCCGGGTCCGTGACCCGCGAGAGCTTGCCTCGCGCGTCGTACGTGTACGTCGTGTTCTTCCAGGCGGTCAGGTCGCTCGCGGTGTAGTGCTGGACGAGAGAAGTGCGACCGAGCGCGTCCGTCCAGGTCTTCGCGGCACGGCTGCCACCGAGCGGCGTCGTGCCGTCGGGGGACATCGTGGTACGAGTGAGGGTGTAGTCCCCTCCGTACTGGGTCGTCGTGGAGTGCTGCGCCACGTCTGCGTAGAGCGTCGTGGTACGGACCGGACGGTCGAGGCCGTCGTAGGCGTTTGCGACCGAGTTCGGGATGTGGAAAACCGTTTCCGGCACGAAGATGTCCGCGGACGGCGCACCCTCGGCGTAGTAGCCGTTGTCGGTTCGCCGGACGGTGCCGTTCGCGTTGTACAGGGTGTCGGTGACCACCCGGCCTCCGCCGACTCCGTCTGTCTGGTTCTGGCGGGGACGCAGCAGACCGTCGTAGATCATTGTCGAGCGCCCGTACGTACCGTTGTCGCGCAGGGTGCTGGTCGTCACGACGGGCGGCTCGTGCTCGCTGGTCTGGTAGCTGAAGGTGACAGCAGCCTTGTCCGTCGCCGGTTTCTGCGACGGCGTCCACACGGCAATGGACCTGCCGAGGCTGTCGTAGCCCGTGGTGACCTTTCGGCCGTTCGCGTCGGTGGTCTCCAGGACGGACCCGCGACCGGGGTCGACCTTCTCGGTGCTGGAGTGGGCGAGGGCGTTGGTCGTGGTGGTACTGAACGCGGGGCCCGTAGCCGGGCTGAACGTGACGGCTGTGGCGTTTCCGGCGGCGTCGTACGACTTGGTGGCGCGGCCCAGGGCATCGTATTCCGCCCGGCTCGTCGTGATCCATCCGGTACCGGCGGCGTCGTGGGTGTCGACCTGATAGGGAAGACCCCTGGACGGAGCACTGCCGAAGGCATTCAGCGCGTCATACGAGGTGCGGGTATCGGAGACGAGTGCCCCGGTGGCAGCCTGGGTGCAGTCACCCGCAGTGGTCCGAACCCGCTGTGCGAGACCGATCAGGTTCTTGTCGGTGTTGTGGACGTACGTCGTACTGGTGCAACTCTGGTCGGTGGTGGTCCACCCAGCCGCGCCGTTCTGTACGAGAGCGGCAACCTGAAGGGACACGGCGAGGCCGTAGGTGTTCTCGAAGCCGGTCTGGGTGCGGACGACACGCGTCATGCCAGCGCTGACCGCCTGGATCTTGTCCGTGCGTGACGTGCCGGTCCGATAGGCGTTCAGAGGCGTTGTTCCGTCGCGGGGACGGGAGGCCGTCTTCTGGCTCCAGGGCCAGTTCAGGTTACGGCTTACGATGCTGCCGCCGGCCTTGGTGTAGGTGATGGATTCGGCGGTCATGCCTTGGTACTGGGGCAGGTCCTCGCCCAGCGTCTCGGTTTGGGTGGAGTCCTTGACACTGATCACGGGGCGCCCGGCGTCACCGGACATGCCGCGGAAGTACCGGATTCGGCTCTGTGACTGCTCGGTGGCGTCGGGCCGGCCCGTGTTCGCGGTGACGCCCTTGGTCACAACGATCGAGGCGTACCCGCGCCACTGGCTGTAGGTGCGCAGCTCGGGCTTGGCGAACTCGTCCGTGTCCTTGGCCCAGGCGGCGTTCCCTTCGTAGGCGTAACTCGTGGTGACGTCCGGTTGACGGGCGACGCGGTCCTTCTCCACGACCTTGTCGACGACGTACTTGTTGAACCACTGGAGCGGAGGCGTTTCGAGCTCGCTGTCCGGTGACCAGTGATTGGGGTAGCAGCGGGTCGTGTTCTCTTCCGGCTTGGGGTGCGTGGTGCCGACGGGACAGGGATCGGAGTAGTCGACGTACGTTTCGCCGCCGGTCTCGTTGCGGATGGTTTCCACGCGGAGGCGGTCGAAGTCGGGGGTGGCGTCGTTGGCGCTCTTGGCCACGCGGTTGGGCATGTCCTGGACGTTGGCGAGGAAGGAGACCGGCGGGAGTGCTGCGCTGAGCTGGTTGCCGTTCTCGTCCTTGGCCGTGCCATAGCCGGTGCGGGTGATGGACTCGAGCCACAGCGGCGGGTGGGTGTCCGTACGCTGCTTGGGGAACGACTGGGTGAGAGACCAGCGGTCGACGAGCGAGAGCGCTGTGGATCCGGACGTACGCTGGCCGTAGGTGGTCACCGCCGTCAGGCGCTTGCGCGTCCAGAAGGTGGGTGATCCGGTGTAGCAGTCCTTCCCGGCCTTGCAGTGGAGCGTGGAGGGGGTGTCCCACCAGGGCTGCTTGTCACCGTAGTTCTTGGACTCGAACTCGGTGTCCGTGCACTTGGCGGAGCCCTCCTTGATGCACCGCTCTTCGACGGTGAACTCCACCCTTGCCGCCGGCGGGCCGGACAGGTTGGTGTTGCGCAGGCCGTAGGTGATCTGAGTGGGGTAGCCGGCGCGGGCGTATTCGACTGGCTCCTTGAACTTGTCATTCTTGGCGTAGCGGTTGGTCTCCTTGGCCCAGTCGATGATCATGGCATTGCCATGGACGTCCTCGACGTAGTCGAGGTTCCAGCGCCAGCCCTGGGTGCAGGAGGAGTTGGCGTAGGCGGTCTGGTAGCAGGGCTCGCCGGGGTGGTTGCCGAAGACGGGAACCGTGAGGACCGAGTTGGTGACGGCGCGGGTGCCGGCGCCGTCCACGTCATGACGGCCGAAGAAGTACCGGTTGCCGTCTCTGGCGGTGATGACCCAGTACTCACCCTCCTTGGCGCCGTTGGGGACGCTCGTGTCGGTCCTGCGCTCGACCCTGGAGCCGTCGTCGTTCGCCACGGCCCACTGGCCGCTGGTAGCGTCGCGGACGAGTTCGGTGGTGCTGCCGCCGAGCGACATGACCACGTTGTCGCCGGCCCAGCACAGGTCGTCCTTCTTCTTGTCCGTACCGTTGTCGTTGTTCGGCTTGCTCGGTGTGGGCTTGAGGTCGTCGTCACAACCGCGGTACCGGCGTTCGATGTATCCAGGCTCGTAGTCCCAGCCGTCACCGACCCAGGAGGCCTGCCCGTTCGCCACGGACGTCTTGCCGTCCAAGGCCTGGGAGGAATAGGAGAGGGCAACGTTGGGCGTCGGGCCCGCGGGAGCGTCCGGTACGTCGAGCGGGTAGCTCCAGGAGAAGCCACCCCCGCTGCCGCCCGCACTCCACGAACCGGTGGGGGACAGGGAGGTGGCCTTGTAGCTGCCGCCGGCGCCGGAGGCGCCGTCAGAGGCGGCGAGGACCATGGGGCCGCCGCCCCCCACGGCCATGGTCCGCATGCCCTGTCCGGGTGCGGTGGCCGGGTCCACGGTCGCGCGGACTGTGCCGGCGGCCGGGTCGTTGGTGCTCGGGACGTCCTTGGAGACGGAGCACTCGGGCTGCTCCGGCGTGGTGAGGAAGCACTCCGGGAGCTGCTTGAGCTGGAGCCGGGTGGCCCACTCCGTGCCGTAGAGGTCCTTGAACTGCTTGTAGTCCAGCTGTACGTCGACCGGGGTCGAGCCACCGGTGGGAGGCGTGACCTTGATCAGGGCGCCGTCCACGTTGGCCGCTTCGGTCGCGGTGCGCGTTTCGACCGCCACTGCCCATGTGCCGGACGGGGCAGGAGGCGCCGGATTCGTTTCGGTCGGCGAGGCTTTACCGATGCTGACGGGGAGCGTGCCGGCCTGCACCAGCTGGTCGCCGCTGAGGGCGACGCTCACGGAGCCGCCGGTCGGCGGCGTCACGTTTGCCGGCTCGTACTCGGGTGGCGGCTGTACGGGAGCGCCGGTCCACCCCTCGAGCTTGGCGGCCTCAACCTTGTCGAGTTTCGCCTTCAGGTCCTGTTGGAGCCCCGGCAACTGGACGCCGGTGCGGTCGCCCGGCGGCGCGGCCCAGGCTTGAGCGGGTATGAGCGATACGACCAGCACCACGGACAGCGTGATGCCGGTGCGCCCGGCAAGGCGCGCACGGCGTGCGCGTGCCTTTCTGCTTCCGGGCAGGTGGAAACTGCTCGCCGAGAACGGCGACATGTGGACCCCCCACGTACTGCCGCCGCGGCAACGGCACGCGACCGACAGGAATTTGACAAGTAGCCAGCCGATTGTGGGGGCGTGGAGCCTGAATAACCATGGCTCGTCGAGAAGGTGTGGGGTTTGTCACTTCATCAGTCACTTACTCGCGACATTCAACCCAAAGGCGCTGCAAAGCAGCCCCCTCGGGGTGGGTGTGAGGGGTGACGTGAAGTGACTGATGCTTCATGCTCTGCTCGCGTGGCTCTGCGTCGTGGTGGAGCGGGCAGAGCCCGCCGCTGACGCGTTCAAGGCCGCCGATCGATTCGCCTGTGAGTACCGAGGGCTGCTGCAGTGTGCGCCCGAGGGGGGAGAAGTAGAAGCATGTCCGTACGTGAATCCGGGGACGAGGGTCCACCGTCGACTACCCATTCAGCAGAGGCGGTTGCCGTCCCGGCGCGTCGCTGGTTCCGGCGTCGTCGGACCATGGGCGGTGTTGCTGCACTGCTTGCGATGGTCGTCGCCGTGCCTGTGGGTGTCCAGCTGGGGCGGGGTCAGGAAGCGCGGGAGAAAGAGTCAGCTGCGAAGGGGGCGGCCGCCGGACCGGTTTCCGCGGCGGATGCGCGGAAGCTGGCGGCGGAGTCGGGCAAGGACGTCGAGGTGACGGCGGACCGGACGGCGAACACGACGACGTTCGCGCAGCCGGATGGACTGTTCAAGACGAACATCTCCAGCTCGACGGTGCGTGCGCAGGTCGGTGGTCAGTGGAAGCCCATTGATACGGATCTGCAGCGGGTGGAGGGCGGTTATGCGGCCAAGGCCGTGAACGGCGCTGTCGTGTTCAGTGCCGGCGGCAGTGCTCCGATCGGGCGGGCGTCTCGTGGTGTGGCGCGCTCCGGGCTGAACGTCCGGGAGCCTGGGCAGATATGGTCCGAGTTGGTGCGTCTGAACACAGACGGCCATGAGATGGTGGTGAGTTGGCCCGGTGTGCTGCCCCAGCCGGTGATCGATGGGCCGCGGGCGCTCTATGAGAATGTCCGGCCGGGTATCGATCTGTTGATGACGGCGCAGGACGGCGGGTATTCGCACATCCTGGTCGTGAAGGACAGGCAGGCCGCCACCGATCCTCTCCTCTCCGACCTGAACTACCGTCTCGCTTCACCGGATCTGGCATTCCAGGTCGACGGCGAGTCGGGTGCCGTCTCCGCGCGGGACGGCAAGGGCGAGGAAGTGGCGGGCTCCCCGTCACCTCTCATGTGGGATTCTTCCGGCAAGGTGAAGACCACCGATGACGTTCCTGCGTGGCAGCCCCCGGCCGCGGCCAAGGACCATCCCACCCTGGCCCTGCCCGGCTTGGCGGGTGCGGAGCGCGCGCACTTGTCGAAGGCGGCTGCCTCGTTCAAAGACGGCATCCTCAACCTAAAGGCGGACGCTGCTCTGTTGAGTGCCGCTGACACGGTGTATCCGGTCTTCGTCGACCCCTCGTTCAAGGGCCGCAAACACGCGTGGTCGCTGCTCTACAAGACGGCCGGCGGGACGAGTTTCTACAACGGGCAGAATTACAACGCGTCCGGGACGAACGAGGCCCGTGTCGGCTATGAATCGGATTCCGGCGGCACGTCCCGCTCGGTGTTCAATTTTGAGTTCGGGGGCCAGCTCCACGGTGCGGGTATCCAGTCGGCCCAGGTCCGTGCTTTGCAGACGTACTCGTGGTCGTGTACGCAGAAGGCGATGGACATCTACTCCACGCCGTTCGTGACGTCGTCGTCGAACTGGAACAACACGACGGGCTGGTGGGGCAAGAAGGTCGCCACCGAGAACGCCGGCTACGGCCACAAGAGTGCCTGCCCCGACAACTGGATCGCCCCCGACATCAAGGGCTTGGTCGCCGAGGCCGCCGCCGCCCGCTGGGGTGCCCTGTCGCTCGGGTTCAAGGCGCCGAGCGAGTCGGACTCGTACTACTGGAAGAAGTTCCTCGCCAACGGCGAGAGCGCCCCGTACATCGAGGTCGTCTACAACACGCCGCCCGACATTCCGGTTGCCTCGAACATGAACACCTCGCCCGGCGGCCCGTGTCTGACGAGCGCCGTCGGCACCAGCATCGGCAAGACCAACATCTCCTTCCGGTCCAAGGGCATCGACCGCGACGGGAACCTGAAGCAGGTCCAGATCGAGGTCTGGGACGCGGTCTCGGGCACGAAGATCGCCGACGAGTGGCTGTGGCCCGACAGCGACGGCGTCGGCGAACACACCGTCACCTTGGACAAGTTCACCTCGGGCCGCAAGTACCACTGGCTCTCCCGCACCCAGGACTGGGACGGCTGGTGGTCCCAGGGCAGCGGTCCCGCAGATTCCGGTGGCGGCGGCTGGTGCACGTTCACCGTCGACCACGTCGCCCCCGCCAACCCGGCCGTCCGCTCCACGCACTTCCCCGCGCCGGGCCCCGACGCCGCCGAGTGGAGCGTCAACCCGGCCGGTACCCCCGACCAGTGGATCGAGATCCTCGGCAACGGAACCGCCGGCGCCGACATACGCGAATACCAGTGGTCCCTCAACCACCCGCTCTACGACCAGAAGACGTGGCCCTGGCAGAACGACCTGGCGTCCATCAAACTCCAAGCCGACCTCGCCGGCCCGAACGTCCTCTACGTCCGGACCGTCTCCAAGTCCGGCAACATCTCCACCCCCACCGAATACCTCTTCTACGTCCGGCCCCGCCCCGGCATCGACAAGCCCGGCGATGTCACCGGTGACGGCGCTCCCGACATTCTGGCCGTCGACGCCGCCGGAAACCTGAGGACCTACGCCGGCGACGCCCAGGGCGACACCGACGCCTGGCTCCCCGGCGCCGTGGAGAACGGCAAGCCCGTCGCCCCCGGCTACTGGAAGGACCCGACCACCGGCACATCGGCACTCATCGCACACGCCACCGACTGGCACCCCGGCGACGGCATCACCGACCTCATAGCCCGGATGCCCGACGGGAAGCTGTACATCTACCCCGGCACCGGTACCGGCCAGTTCGACGTCGGGCGCCGGATGGAGATGCAACTGCCCCTCAGCGCGCCCGACCCGGCGACGTTCCGCCAGATCGTGGTCACCGAGGACATGAACGGTGACGGCTTGGGCGACCTGTTCGCGCTGGACGCGGACGGCTTCTGGGCGTTCTCCGGATACACCGGTTCAAGTTTCGCCTCCTACAAGAAGCTGGCCACCGGGTGGGCGGCCCGTGACCTCGTCGGTGTCCGCGACGTCTCCGGCGACAAGGTCCCCGACCTCCTCTTCCGGGACAACTCCAACGCCAACCGCACCCTCGCCCTGCGCAAGGGCAAGCCGGGCGCCAACGGCGGGGCCGACATCGACTCGCTGGCCTCCCAGGCCGCGTCTGAAGGCGGCCTGGATCTGACCTACGCCACCTCCGGTTGGGGCCGGGCCGCCTATCCCAAGCTGCTGGGCACCCCCGACGCGACCGGCGACGGGATCCCCGACATCTGGGCCGTGGGCACCAACGAGAACCAGTGGCTCTACCCGGGCGGAACCGCCACCCTCGGCGGCGGCCCCTCCGGACGCGACGAAGACGGCTGGAGCACCTTCCTCACCATCGGCTGATCGCTAGGACGAGCCGAACGCGAGTGCCCTCCCCCGGGGTTGCGGGGGAGGGCACTCGCGTTCGGTCGGGTTCTCGCGGTGCTACTCGGCCTCGCCCTCCAGGTTGCCCTCCGTGTCCAGGTACACCTGGCGCAGGGCTTCTAGGACCTGCGGGTCCGGCTTCCCCCACATGCCGCGGGACTCGGCCTCCAGGAGGCGCTCCGCGATGCCGTGCAGCGCCCAGGGGTTGGCCTCCTCCAGGAAGGCGCGGTTCTCCGGGTCCAGGACGTACGCCTCGGTTAGCTTGTCGTACATCCAGTCCGCGACCACGCCCGTCGTGGCGTCGTAGCCGAAGAGGTAGTCCACCGTCGCCGCCAGCTCGAAGGCGCCCTTGTAGCCGTGGCGGCGCATCGCCTCGATCCACTTCGGGTTGACCACGCGGGCGCGGAAGACGCGGGACGTCTCCTCGACCAGGGTGCGGGTCTTGACCGTCTCCGGGCGGGTGGAGTCGCCGATGTACGCCTCCGGGGCCGTGCCGCGCAGGGCGCGGACCGTGGCCACCATGCCGCCGTGGTACTGGAAGTAGTCGTCCGAGTCCGCGATGTCGTGCTCGCGCGTGTCCGTGTTCTTCGCGGCGACGGTGATCCGCTTGTAGGCGGTCTCCATCTCCGCGCGCGCCGGCCGCCCCTCCAGGCCGCGGCCGTACGCGTACCCGCCCCACACCGTGTAGACCTCCGCGAGGTCGGCGTCCGTACGCCAGTCGCGGGAGTCGATCAGCTGGAGGATGCCGGCCCCGTACGTGCCCGGGCGCGAGCCGAAGATCCGGGTCGTCGCGCGCCGTTCGTCGCCGTGCTCGGCCAGGTCCGCCTGGGCGTGGGCCCGGACGAAGTTCTGCTCGGCCGGCTCGTCCAGGGAGGCGGCGAGCCGCACCGCGTCGTCCAACAGGCCGATGACGTGCGGGAACGCGTCACGGAAGAAGCCCGAGATGCGCAGCGTGACATCGATGCGGGGACGGCCCAGCTCCGCGAGCGGGATCGGCTCGATGCCGGTGACGCGGCGCGAGGCCTCGTCCCAGACCGGGCGGACGCCGAGCAGGGAGAGCGCCTCCGCCACGTCGTCGCCCGAGGTGCGCATCGCGCTCGTGCCCCACAGGGACAGGCCGACGGACGCGGGCCAGTCGCCGTTGTCCGTGCGGTAGCGGGTCAGCAGGGACTCCGCCAGGGCCTGGCCCGTCTCCCACGCGAGGCGGGAGGGGACGGCCTTGGGGTCGACGGAGTAGAAGTTGCGGCCGGTCGGCAGGACGTTGACCAGGCCGCGGAGCGGGGAGCCCGAGGGTCCGGCCGGGATGAAGCGGCCGTCCAGGGCGGCCACCACGTGGGCGATCTCGTCCACCGTGCCCGCCAGCCGGGGGACCACCTCGTTCGCCGCGAAGGCGAGGACCGCGGCCACGTCGGCCGAGTGGCCCTCCGCGACCGCCGCGACGGCGTCCGCGGACCAGTCCGCGTCCTCCATCGCCTGGACCAGGGCGCGCGCCTGCTCCTCGACGGCGTCCGCGGAGGTGCGGGTGGCCGCGGACTCGTCCAGGCCCAGTGCCTCGCGCAGGCCCGGGAGAGCCGTCGTACCGCCCCAGATCTGGCGGGCGCGCAGGATGGCCAGGACCAGGTTGACCCGGGCCGGGCCGGTCGGGGCGCCGCCCAGCACGTGCAGGCCGTCGCGGATCTGCGCGTCCTTGACCTCGCACAGCCAGCCGTCGACGTGCAGCAGGAAGTCGTCGAAGCCGTCGTCGTCGGGGCGCTCCTCCAGACCCAGGTCGTGGTCGAGCCTCGCCGCCTGGATCAGGGTCCAGATCTGCGCGCGGATCGCCGGCAGCTTCGCCGGGTCCATCGCGGAGATCTGCGCGTACTCGTCCAGGTGCTGCTCCAGGCGCGCGATGTCGCCGTACGACTCCGCGCGGGCCATCGGCGGCACCAGATGGTCGATCAGGGTCGCGTGCACACGGCGCTTGGCCTGGGTGCCCTCGCCCGGGTCGTTGACCAGGAACGGGTAGATCAGGGGGAGGTCGCCGAGCGCGGCGTCCGGGGCGCAGGCGGCGGACAGGCCCGCGTTCTTGCCCGGCAGCCACTCCAGGTTGCCGTGCTTGCCCAGGTGGATCATCGCGTCGGCGCCGAAGCCGCCGTCCTCCGCACGGGCCTGGATCCAGCGGTACGCGGCCAGGTAGTGGTGCGAGGGCGGCAGGTCCGGGTCGTGGTAGATCGCGATCGGGTTCTCGCCGAAGCCGCGCGGCGGCTGGATGAGGATGAGGAGGTTCCCGCGGCGCAGGGCCGCCAGCACGATGTCGCCCTCGGGATTGGACGAGCGGTCGACGAACATGGCGCCCGGGGCCTCGCCCCAGTGCTCGTTGACGCGCTCGCGCAGCTCCGCGGGGAGCGTGGCGAACCAGCGCCTGTAGTCGGCGGCCGGGATGCGCACCGGGTTGCGGGCCAGCTGCTCCTCGGTCAGCCAGTCCTGGTCGTGGCCGCCGGCCTCGATCAGGGCCCGGATCAGCTCGTCGCCGTCGCCGGACACCAGGCCCGGGATGTCCTCGACGGGGCCGAAGTCGTAGCCGCCCGCGATCAGGGTGCGCAGCAGCTCGACGGCGCTGGCCGGGGTGTCGAGGCCTACCGCGTTGCCGATGCGGGAGTGCTTGGTGGGGTACGCGGAGAGGACCAGCGCCACCTTCTTGTCGCGGCGCTCGATGTGGCGCAGCCGGGCGTGGCGCACGGCGATCCCGGCGACCCGGGCGGCCCGCTCGGGGTCGGCCACGTAGGCGGGCAGGCCGTCCTCGTCGAACTCCTTGAAGGAGAACGGGACGGTGATCAGCCGGCCGTCGAACTCGGGCACGGCGACCTGGGTGGCGGCGTCGAGGGGGGACAGGCCCTCGTCGTTCTCCTCCCAGCCGGCGCGTGAACCGGTCAGGCACAGGGCCTGCAGGATCGGCACGCCGAGCGAGGCGAGGGCGCCCGCGTCCCAGGACTCGTCGTCGCCGCCCGCCGAGGCGGTGGCGGGCTTGGTGCCGCCGGCCGCGAGGACGGTGGTGACCACGGCGTCGACCCCGCAGAGCGCGGCCAGCAGCTCCGGCTCGGGGGTGCGCAGGGAGGACACGTACAGCGGGACGACCTGCGCGTCGTGTGCCTCGACGGCCTCGCACAGGGCGTGGACGAAGGCGGTGTTGCCGCTCATCTGGTGGGCGCGGTAGTAGAGCACGGCGACCCTGGGGCCGTCGGTCCGGGCGGGCGTCCGCTCCAGCGGGCCCCAGGTGGGGGAGGCGGCGGGCGGCTCGAAGCCGTGGCCGGTCAGCAGGACCGTGTCGGAGAGGAAGCGGGCGAGCTGGCCGAGGTTGGCGGGGCCGCCGTGCGCCAGGTAGCCGTGGGCCTCGGCCGCGATGCCGATCGGCACCGTGGAGGCCTCCATCAGCTGGGCGTCCGGGGCCTGTTCGCCGGTCAGGACCACGACCGGGCGGGTCTGGCCGGGGGCCAGCAGCAGGTCCAGGCCCTCCTGCCAGGCGCGGAGGCCGCCGAGGAGGCGTACGACGACCAGGTCGACGCCGTCGAGGAGGCCGGGCAGGTCGTCGAGGGGAAGGCGGGAGGGGTTCGCGAACCGGTACGGCACGGGGCCGTCCGCCGTGTTCGCGGCGCGGGCGCTGAGCAGATCGGTGTCGGACGTCGACAGCAGCAGGATCATGCGGCGGCAGGCCTTCCTCGGGGTTTCCGCGCCCCGGGCAGTGAGGACGGCGGGAGTTCCTGACTCACCCGGCCGGTGGCTGCGCCGGGTTCACAGTGGCGGGACCGCGCCGGAATCACACCGGGCTTCCTCCCTTGTCGCCGTCCTCGGCGACGGCGGGCCGTGCGGCCTGCCGGTGGTCATCCTAGGCGGCGGGTTCCCCGACCGGGAGCGGGGGTGTCCTGCGGTGCGCAGGGCGGCTCGGGCGGGGAAGCCGGGGCGGCCGGGGCGGGGAAGGCGGCGCGGCTCGGGCGGGGAAGGCGGCGCGGCTCGGGCGGGGAAGCCGGGGCGGCTCGGGCGGGGAAGCCGGGGCGGCTCGGGCGGGGAAGCCGGGGGTTCCGCGGGAGCCCTGCCGTACGCGGCTCGGGGCCGTCCCGGGGGTGGCGTCCCGGACGGGGCTCGGGTTCGGGCGGGGGCTGGTCGCAGGGGGTGGGGTGGTGACGGACACAGGTCGGCGGCGGGGAATCGTGGGTATGCTCGCCGCCATGCCCCAGCCCCCTTCCGCCGCGATGCGGGACGATTCCGTGTCGCGGGACGAACCCGTCATACGGGACCGCGGTGACGCCTGTCCCGGCGCGCTGCGGCTGCACGCGGCCGACGACGGGTTCCTCGCGCGGGTGCGCGTCCCGGGCGGCCTGCTCGACGGGGCGGCCGCCCGGCTGCTGGCCGGCGCGGCGACCCGGCTCGGCGACGGCCACCTCGACCTCACCTCGCGCGGCAACGTGCAACTGCGCGGCCTCGGCGCGGGCTGCGGCGGCGAGCTCGCGGAGCTGCTGGCCCGGGCCGGCCTGCTCCCCGCCCCCGCCCACGAGCGGGTCCGCAACATCGTGCTCTCGCCGCTGACCGGCCTCGACCGGCGCGGCCTGCCCGACGCGGCGCCGTGGGTCGCGGAGCTGGACCGGCTGCTGTGCGCGAGCGAGGCGGCGGCCGGACTGTCCGGGCGCTTCCTCTTCGCCCTCGACGACGGCCGCGGCGACGCGGCCTCCCTCGACGCCGACGTGAACCTCACCGCGCTGGACGGCGCCCGCGCCCTGGTGTGGACGGCCGGCGCCCGCGGCGGCGCCGTCGTCCGCACGCCGGACGCGCCCCGGGCCGCCCTGGTGGCCGCCGAGTACTTCCTCGACGCGGCCCGCGAAGCCGGCACCCGGGCCTGGCGCGTGAGCGAGCTGCCGACCGAACACGCGCTGTCCCCAGACCGGTTGACCGCCCGGCTGACCGCCGCCGGGATCGCCGCGGCTCCCGGGCCCGTCCGCCCGCCGGGCCCGCCGGCCGCGCCCGAACCGGGGCCGGTGGCCGGCCCCGGCGGCGGCGCCGCGCTGTGCGTCCTCGCGCCCCTCGGCCGGCTGACCGCCGCGCAGTGGCTCCTCCTGGCCGGCCTCACCGGCCGGATGCGCCTGACCCCCTGGCGCGGGATCGTCGTGCCGGACCTGCCCGCCGACCGGGCCGCCGCGGCCCTCGCCCGGCTCGCCGACGCCGGCCTGATCACCGGCCCCGACGATCCCTGGCGGTCCGTCACCGCCTGTACGGGGCGGCCCGGTTGCGGCAAGTCCCTGGCGGACGTACGCGCCGACGCGCGAGCCGTCGTCCACGCGTCCCGCGCGCCCTCCCCGGGCCCCCCGGGCGGGGGGACCCCCCTGCCCGTCCACTGGTCGGGCTGCGAACGCCGCTGCGGGCACCCCCGGGGAACCGCCTGGGTCGACGCCCTCGCGACCGCCGACGGGTACCGGCTCTCCGTGCACGGAGAGCCCCTGCCGCACCCGCACCCGACCGACCTGGGCGCCGCCCTCACGGCCGCCCGCCACACCTCCGAAGCCGCAGTGAAGAAATGAGCGAGTACACAGTGTTCGAGTACGAGAAGGACGGCGCCGCGATCTACCGCCAGTCCTTTGCCACGATCCGTGCCGAGGCGGACCTCTCCGGGCTGCCGGCCTCGGTCGCCCAGGTCGCGGTGCGCATGATTCACGCCTGCGGGATGACCGACCTCCCGCAGGACCTCGGCTACACGCCCGAGGTGGTGCTGCGGGCGCGCGCCGCCCTGGAGGCGGGCGCACCGGTCCTGTGCGACGTGCAGATGGTCGCCAGCGGGGTCACCCGCAAGCGGCTGCCCGCGGGCAACGAGGTGATCTGCACCCTCTCCGACCCGGCCGTGCCGGACCTCGCCGCCCGGATGGGCACCACGCGCAGCGCCGCCGCCCTCGAAGTCTGGCGCGACCGCGGCCTGTTGGAGGGGTCGGTGATCGCCGTCGGGAACGCGCCGACCGCGCTGTTCCGGCTCCTGGAGATGATCGAGGAGGGCGCCCCGCGCCCGGCCGCCGTCATCGGCGTGCCCGTCGGCTTCATCGGCGCCGCCGAGTCCAAGGACGCGCTCGCCGCGCACCCCTCCGGGCTCGACCACCTCATCGTGCGGGGCCGTCGCGGCGGCAGCGCCATCGCCGCCGCGGCCGTCAACGCCATCGCGAGTGTGGCCGAATGAGCGCCGCCGAGGCCAAGGGGCGCCTGTACGGGGTCGGGCTCGGTCCCGGAGACCCGTCGCTGATGACCCTGCGCGCCGTCGAGGTGATCGCCGGGGCTGATGTCGTCGCCTACCACAGCGCCCGCCACGGCCGGTCCATCGCCCGGTCGATCGCCGCGGGGCACCTGCGCGCCGACCACGTCGAGGAGCCGCTGGTCTACCCGGTCACCACCGAGGCCACCGACCACCCCGGCGGCTACCAGGGTGCGATGGAGGAGTTCTACGAGTCCGCCGCCGCGCGCCTCGCCGCCCACCTGGACGCGGGCCGGAGCGTCGCCGTCCTCGCGGAGGGCGACCCGTTCTTCTACGGCTCGTACATGCACATGCACAAGCGCCTCGCGCACCGGTACGACACCGAGGTCGTCCCCGGTGTCACCTCGGTCAGCGCGGCCGCCGCCCGGCTCGGCACCCCGCTCGTGGAGGGCGAGGAGGTGCTGACCATCCTCCCCGGCACCCTGCCCGAGGAAGAGCTCACCGCCCGCCTCGCCGCCACCGACTCGGCGGTCGTCATGAAGCTCGGCCGCACCTTCCCCGCCGTGCGCGGCGCGATGGAGGCCAGCGGCCGCCTCGCCGAGGCCCGCTACGTCGAGCGCGCCACCATGGCCGGCGAGCGCACCGGCCCGCTCGCCGACGTCGACCCGGGATCGGTCCCGTACTTCGCCGTCGCCGTCCTGCCCAGCCGGATCGGCAACCCGGGCAGCGTCCCGCCGGGCCCCGGCGAGGTCGTGGTCGTCGGCACCGGACCCGCCGGCCCCCTGTGGCTGACCCCGCAGACCCGCAGGGCGCTGGCCGACGCCGAGGTGCTGGTCGGATACACCACCTACCTGGACCGGGTGCCGGCCAGGCCGGGCCAGATCCGGCACGGCTCCGACAACAAGGTGGAGTCCGAGCGCGCCGAGTTCGCCCTCGACCTGGCCCGGCGCGGCAAGCGCGTCGCGGTGGTCTCCGGCGGCGACCCGGGCGTCTTCGCCATGGCCACCGCCGTCCTGGAGGTCGCCGGGCAGGAGCAGTACAAGGACGTGCCCGTACGGGTCCTGCCGGGGGTCACCGCCGCGAACGCGGCCGCCGCCGCGGCCGGTGCCCCCCTCGGCCACGACTACGCCACGATCTCGCTCTCGGACCGGCTCAAGCCGTGGGAGGTCATCGCGGAGCGGCTGCGCGCCGCCGCCGCGGCCGATCTGGTGCTCGCCCTGTACAACCCCGGCTCGCGCAGCCGCACCTGGCAGGTGGCGCAGGCCCGCGAGCTGCTGCTGGAGCTGCGCTCGCCCCAGACCCCGGTGGTCGTCGCCCGGGACGTGGGCGGGCCGGAGCAGTCGGTGCGGATCGTGACGCTCGCCGAACTGGAGCCCGCCGAGGTCGACATGCGGACGATCCTGCTGATCGGCTCCTCGCAGACCCGGGTATCCGAGCGGGCCGACGGCTCCCGGATCACGTGGACCCCGCGCCGCTACCCGTGACCTGACGCGGTGGTGCGGGAAGGCCCGGGGTCCCGGGGCGGCGCGTCCGCCCGGGCCCCCGGCTCCCCGGCCTGGTCCTCCGCGAGCCAGCGCAGTGCCGCGGCCACCGAATGCGCCTCCGCCACGCCCTCGGGGGCCGGGGGACGGCGTACGACGAGGACCGGGATGCCCGCCTCGCGGGCGGCGGCGAGCTTCGGCGCGGTGGCCGCGCCCCCGCTGTCCTTGGTCACCAGGACGTCGATCCGGTGGCGGGCCAGCAGCTCCCGCTCGCCGTCGAGACCGAACGGGCCCCGGTCCAGGAGCACTTCGAGCCGCGGCGGCATCGGCGGGGCGGGCGCGTCCACCGAACGGACCAGGAACCAGGTGTCGGTGAGGTGCGCGAAGGCGTACAGCCCCATCCGCCCGGTGGTCAGGAACGCCCGGCTGCCGAGCCCGGGCAGCAGCGCGGCCGCCCCGGCGAGGGAGTCCGCGAAGGTCCAGGCGTCGCCGGGACCGGGGGCCCACCCGGGGCGCCGCAGCGCCAGCAGCGGGACGCCGGTGAGCGCCTCGGCCCCGGAGGCGTGGAAGCTCATCCGCTCCGCGAACGGGTGGGTGGCGTCGACCACGTGCGTCACGTCGTGGCCGACGATCCAGGCCGCGAGCCCCGCGACCCCGCCGAAGCCCCCGATCCGGGTCCCGCCCGGCGGCAGCACGGGCGCCGAGACCCGGCCCGCGAGCGAGGTGGTCACCCGGTACGAGGGGTCGCCGGCCAGCGCCTCCGCGAGCGCTCTGGCCTCCGTCGTGCCGCCCAGGACCAGTACGTGGCGACGTGGGTCAGCAGACATGCCGGTCGCGCTCGGGGGAGTACAGGTGGCTGTCGGGGAACTGCCCGGCCCCCAGGGTGCGGCCCACCAGGATGACCGCGGTGCGCACCAGGCCCGCCTCCTTCACCTGGGCGGCGATGTCCGCCAGGGTGCCGCGCAGGACCAGCTCGTCGGGGCGGCTGGCCATCGCCACCACCGCCGCCGGGCACTCGGCCCCGTAGTGCGGCAGCAGTTCGTCCACGACCCGGTCCACGTAGCGGGTGGCCAGGTGCAGCACCAGCAGGGCGCCGCTGCGGCCCAGCGTGGCCAGGTCCTCGCCCGGCGGCATGGGGGTGGCCTGCTGGGCGATCCGGGTCAGGATCACGGTCTGTCCGACGGTGGGGACGGTCAGCTCCCGCCCGAGCGCGGCCGCCGCCGCGGCGAAGGCCGGTACGCCCGGGACGACTTCGTAGGGGATGCCGGCCGCGTCCAGCCGGCGCATCTGCTCCGCGACCGCGCTGAAGATCGACGGGTCGCCGGAGTGCAGCCGCGCCACGTCCAGGCCCGCCGCGTGCGCCCGTACGCATTCGGCGGTGATCTCGTCCAGGTTCAGCTGCGCGGTGTCGACCAGCCGGGCGTCCGCCGGGCACTCGGCCAGCAGTTCGCGCGGGACGAGGCTGCCCGCGTACAGGCAGACCGGGGCGGCGGCCAGCGTCCGGGCACCGCGCACCGTGATCAGGTCGGCGGCGCCGGGGCCCGCTCCGATGAAGTACACGGTCATGAGGGTTCCTTCTCCTTCGTCACTGACCACTGGGTGACCGGCATCGCCTGCCGCCAGCCCGTGAAACCGCCGACCGGCACGGCGTGCGCGACGGCCAGCTTCACCAGTTCGCCGCCGTGGCGCCGGTGGCAGTCGGCGAGGACCGCCTCCGACTCCAGGGTGACGGTGTTGACCACGAGCCGGCCGCCGGGGGCCAGCGCGGCCCAGGCCGTGTCGAGCAGGCCCGGTGCGGTCAGGCCGCCGCCGATGAACACCGCGTCGGGGGCCGGGAGTCCCGTGAGCGCGTCCGGCGCGGCGCCGACCACCACGCGCAGGCCCGGTACGCCGAGGGCCGCCGCGTTGCGGGCGATGCGCGTGGCCCGCTCCGGGACCCGCTCCACCGTCACCGCCCGGCAGGAGGGGTGCGTGCGCATCCACTCGATGCCGATGGAGCCGGAGCCGCCGCCGACGTCCCACAGCAGCTCGCCGGGGGCCGGGGCCAGCGCGCACAGGGTCGCCGCGCGGACGTGCCGCTTGGTGAGCTGCCCGTCGTGCTCGTACGCGGTGTCCGGCAGGCCGGGGGTCGCGCCGAGCCGCGGACCCGCGTGCGCGGAATCCCGGCGGCACTCCACGGCCACCACGTTGAGGGGGTCGCCCGGCGGGTGCTCCCAGCCGTCGGCGAGGCCCTCGTACGCGTCCTCGGACTCGGAGCCGAGCTGCTCCAGCACCCGCATCCGGCTCGGACCGAAGCCCTGCTCGCGCAGGAGGGCGGCGATCTCGCCCGGGGTGCCCGCCCCGGCGCTCAACACCAGCACCCGCCGGCCCTCGAACAGCGCGGCCGCGAGCCGGGCCACCGGGCGGCCGACCACCGTGACCACCTCGGTCTCCTCGACCGGCCAGCCCAGGCGGGCGCAGGCGTACGACACCGACGAGGGGTGCGGCAGCACCCGCAGGGCGTCGGGGCCCAGTTCCTGCGCGAGGGCGCGGCCGATGCCGTAGAACATCGGGTCGCCGCTGGCGAGCACCGCGATCCGGCGGCCCGCGTGCTCGGCCATCAGCTTCGGCACGGCAGGCCGCAGCGGGTTGGGCCACGCCACCCGCTCGCCCGTGCACGCGGCGGCGGGCAGCAGGTCCAGCTGCCGGGGGCCGCCGATCAGCACCTCGGCGGAGCCGAGCGCGGTCCGGGCGGCGGCGGCGAGCCCGGCCCAGCCGTCGGCGCCGAGGCCGACGACCGTCACGGGTGCGGGGGGCGGTGCGGAGCTCACGGCGCGGTACCTCGGGGAACGGGAGACGGGGAATGCGAGGGGCGGACCCGCAGCCTACTGGGGCGCGGGCGCGGCTCCGGTGCCAGGGTGACCGGGACCGCGGCCGACGCCGGGGCCGCGCGGCGCCGGAGCGGCGCCCGCGCCGGCGGGCGGACGCCGCCGTGCGCTACGGCCGGTGGCGGCGGGTGCGCTACGGCCGAAGAGCACCGTGCTCTACGGCCTGTCGCGGCCGGGGTCTGCGGCCGGCCGCGGCGGGGGCCTGCGGCCGGCCGCGGCGGCAGACGTGCCGGTGTCGGCGGCGGCCGGCCCCGCGTAGGGTGGCCAGTGGAGTGACCAGGGGCAAGGACCAGTGTCGTGAGGGAGTCGCCATGGCCCGCTGGAACGCCGCGGACATCCCGGACCAGAGCGGCCGCACCGCCGTGGTGACCGGAGCCAACAGCGGGATCGGCTACACCACCGCGCGCGAGCTCGCCCGGCGGGGCGCGGTGGTGGTGCTCGCCTGCCGCAGCGCCGCCCGCGGGCGGGCCGCCGTGATCCGGTTGCGCGCTGAAGTGCCCTCCGCGGAGGTGGAGTTCGCCGAGCTGGACCTCGCCGACCTGTCCTCCGTACGGCAGTTCGCCGAGGGGTACCGGCAGCGCCGCTCCTCCCTGGACCTGCTCGTGAACAACGCCGGCGTGATGGCCCTGCCGTTCGGGCGCACCGCCGACGGCTTCGAGACGCAGTTCGGGGTCAACCACCTGGGCCACTTCGCGCTGACCGGACTGCTGCTGTCGAGGCTGCGGGCGGCCGCCCCCGGTGCCCGCGTCATCACCGTCTCCAGCGGCCTCCACGTGCTCGGCGACATCGACCACGAGGACCTGGGCAGCGAGCGCGGGTACCGCCGCTGGGTGGCGTACGGCCGCTCCAAGACCGCCAACCTGCTCTTCACGCACGAGCTGTCCCGGCGCTTCGCCGCGGCCGGCGAGGGCATCGTCGCGGCTGCCGCGCACCCCGGCTACGCCTCCACCAACCTGCACGCCGGGGCGGCGGAGGGGGAGGGCCGCCGCACCCTCACCTCACGCGTGGCAGCCCTGGCCAACGACGTCGTCGCCCAGCCCGCCGCCTCGGGTGCGCTGCCCACCCTCTACGCGGCCACCGCGCCCGGGGTCCTCCCCGACGCGTTCATCGGCCCCCGCTACGGCTGGCGCGGTGCGCCCGCGCCGTCCCGGCGGGCGAAGTGGACCCTGGACGACGCGTCCGGCGAACGGCTCTGGGCGGCCTCCGAGAGGCTCACAGGGGTCTCGTACGCGTCGCTGCCGCGCTGACGGCGGCGGAGCCGGAAGCCCCGGCGTCCCTCCGCAACGCCCCATCCGCAACGCCCCGCCCGTGCCGGGCCCGCGTCCGGTCCGGGCCGGCGCCCCGTGTGAGTCCGTCCGCCCCCGGGGCGCCTCCGAGCGCCCCGGCCGGGCCCTGACCGGGGCGCCCCGCCCCGCCGGACACTCGGCGGCATGGACGACGACGCTACGGACAACCACCCACGGGCCCGCGCCCCCCGGCGCGGCCCGCCGCCCGGCCCGTCCCGGTCGGGGCGCAGGGAGCGCCGGACCTCGATCACGGGCGCCGGGAGGCGGCGATCCCGCCGCACGGCAGCGCCGTGCACCGGACGGAGAGTCCGGCCGTCCAGCGTGATCCGCGCGGCGCCGGCGCGACGTCAGCGGGCTACGCGTTCGTGGCGCGTTCGTACAGCGCGCGTGCCGCGTCGCCGAGGTAGCTGCTGTACGAGGTCTCCTCGTCGCCGCCGCCGTCGCGGCCCCCGATGATCCCGATCAGGGTGTGTCCGTCCGTCAGCACGGGTCCGCCGCTGCTGCCGTTCGGCACGTCCGCACAGTCCAGCCGCAGTTGCGCCGGGCCGTCGGCGACGGCGGTGTTGCGGCACTCCAGCGGCTCCTCGGAGTCGTTCGGATAGCCGACGAGCCGTGCCCGGACGGGCAGTTCGGGCCGGAAGCGGATCGTCTGGGCACCCGTGACGTCCTCCAGCCGCTGACCCGGGTTGCCCGGCCTGCGCAGCCGGACGAAGGCGATGTCGTGGTCCGGGTCCTGGTCCTCGATCCACCGCGGGTCCACGTCGATCCGGGTGGGGACCCATATCCCGTACGGGGCTGCGCCGTCCCGATAGCCGGGGGCGAAGGCCAGGTTGGTGCGGAAGCCCCCGCCGTACACGCAGTGGGCGGCGGTGGCGATCAGGTCGCCGGCGGGGGAGTGCACCACGGAGGCCGTGCAGTGGTGGTCGGGGTCGGCGTCGTTCCCCGGGGAGAACAGCGCCCCGATCGCGGGCTCGGCCGGCGCCGGCCGGGCCTCCAGCGGGTCGGAGGGCCGCCAGTCGGGGGCCCGCGCCGGCGCGGTCGCGGCGGCGCCGAAGCCCTCGCCGGCCGGGACCGGCTCAGGGTCCCCCTGGGTCACCGACTCCAGCACGGCGAACGCCGTCCGGTCGGCGCGTTCGGGATCCTGCCGGTAGGCGCCCCGCGCCTCGTTCCCGTCCGCCCGGTGGGCGGCGATGCCGCGCAGTTCCCACACGTACCAGGTCCCCGCGAGGACCACCGAGCCGAGGGCGGCGGTGACCAGGGCGGCCCGTACGGCGCGCCCCCGAATCCTGATCGACATGTGTGGCCCCTCCGCCCCGCCGGCCGGCCCGACGTCTTGTCCGCCCCGTTCGATGCGGGGGCGGCGGCCGGGGTTGCCCGCCGGGGACGTGTCCGTTCTCACAACGGCTCGATCGTCTCGTCCGACTGGTACCCGCTGCTCCAGGCCCTCGGCACGGTCGTACCCCGCGGCTGAGACACCCGGGCGGGCCGAGGTACGGCCGCGCGGGCCGGGCGGGCCCGGCAGCCTCGCCGTGGCCGGGCGGCCCGGGCGGGGCGCGGGGTCCGCGAGGGTGGTCCTCCGCGCCCGGACCCCGCCCGCGGGCGTCGAACCGGCCGTTCCCCGTCCCCCGCACCCGCCGCGGCGCTAGGGTGCCGGGCGGGGGCGACTGTACGAGGGGGCGGTCCGAGGATGCGTTTTGTGTTCGTCCACGGCACGGGGGTGCGGCGCGAGCGGCACGACAGGCTGTTCGCGCTGGTCCGGGAGCGGCTGACCGGCCGGTTCCCCGACGCGGCCGTCGACTCCTGCTACTGGGGCGACCGCTTCGGAGCCACACTCGGCGCCGGCGGAGGGTCCGTACCCGGACTGCGTCCGCGCCCCGGCGCCGGCCCGGACGCCCCGCCCGACCCGGTGGACGCGGAGACCGCCGAGTGGGCGCTGCTGCTGGCCGACCCGCTGTGCGAGCTGCGCGTCCTGGCCGAGACGGGCTGGGAGACCGGTCTGGGCCGGGACACCGAGCCGGGCGACGGCGACGACGGTTTCGCGATGCCGGGCGTACGGGCGCCCGGCGCCCGCGTGCTGGCCCTGCTGGCCTCCTTACCCGCCGACCCGCCCGAGGACGACGAGCTCGGGGCCCTGCTGCGCGGTACCGGCCTGGCGGCGGCCTTCCCCGACGCCCTGGAGGCCACCGCCCGTTCCGCCGAGGCCGTCCGGGCCGGGGACCGCGCCGTCGAGGAGACCCAGGCCCGCGAGCTGGCCACCGCCCTCGCCCGGGCCGTCACGGCGGCCGCCCTCGCGCCGGCCGGCGCCGAGGCCGACTGCACCGGCGCCGAACGCGACCGCCTGGTCGAACTGCTCACCACCCGCCTCGGCGGTGACGCCCGGGTGCCCGGAGCCCGCGCCGCCGCCGTGCTCGGCCGGCTCGCGATGCGGGTGACGACGCAGCCGCTGCTCAACGCCTGGCGCGGGTCCCTGACGGTGGGTGCCACCCCCGCGCTCGGCGACATCCTGCGCTACCAGGCCCGCGGCCACGACCTGCGGGAGTTCCTGCGCGCGGAGATCACCGGCCGCCCCGGACCGGTCGTCCTCATCGGCCACAGCCTCGGCGGCATCGCACTCGTGGACCTGCTCGCGCTGGCGGCCGCCGCGGGCGAGCCGGTGCCCGGCGCCGAACTGCTGGTCACCGTCGGGTCGCAGGCCCCCTTCCTCCACGAACTCGGCGCGCTCACCGCGCTCCCGCCCGGCTCGAAGCTCCCGCACGGATTCCCCCGCTGGCTCAACGTCTACGACCGCCAGGACGTCCTCTCGTACCTGGCCGGGCCGGTCTTCCCGGGCGACACCCGGGTCACCGACCACGAGATCACCAGCCGCCAGCCGTTCCCCGCCTGCCACAGCGCCTACTGGAAGCAGGACTCCCTCTACGAGCGCATCGAACAGGCGGTGGCCGAGGCGGAGCCGGCGTGACCGCGCCGGAGCCCGCGCGTCCGGAGACCGAGCATCCCGACGCCGTCCGCCCCGAGGCCGCGGGCGCCGACCCCGGGGGCGCCGGACCGGGACGACCCGGCACCGGGGGCCTCGACACCGCGGGCGCCGCCGCCGCGGGCGCCGGGCCGGGAGGCGCGGATGCCGCGGGCCCCCACGGGAACCGGGCCGACGGCCCTCCGCCCACCGGCCTGCTGCCTACCGGCCTGCTGCCCCCCGGCCTGCTGCCCGCCGGCCTGCTGCCCCCCGGACTCGGGCCCCGGCGCACCTTCGCCCTCGTCGCCGGGATCGAGCGCTACGAGATCAGCCACCGGTGGAACCTGCGCGGCCCGGCCCGCGACGCCCTGCGGTTCGCCCGCTGGCTGACCGGCCCCGCCCAGGTGCCGCCCGGCAACGTACGGCTGCTGCTCTCCCCGCTCGACGGACCGGACGCGCTCGACTGGTCGGGCACCCCGGCCATGGCCGCCCTCCGGGCCTCGCACCGCCCGGCGACCGAGGAGAACGCGAAGTCCGCGCTGCTGGACGAACTCCCGCAGTGCGACGGCGACCTGCTGTGGATCTTCTGGGCGGGACACGGCTACCTCGGACCGCGCCGCGAGCTGATCCTGCCCTGCGCCGACGCCCGCCCCAGCCAGATCCGGCACCTGAACCTCGACTCGGCGCTGCGCTGGTGGCACACCGACATGGTCAAGCAGCGCCGTTTCCCGCTCCAGGCGGCCCTCGTGGACTCCTGCCGGGTCGACGCGCCCCGCGACACCCGGTGGAACTTCGGCAGCGCCGACTACGGCGGCGGGAGTTCGGTCCCGGGACGGCGCCAGTTCCGGCTCTACGCCTCGCGCGAGGGCGAGGCCGCGCAGAACGACGCCGAGCGCGGCGCCGGACGCTTCACCGACGCTCTCCTCGGCGAGCTCGGACAGCGGTCCGTCCAGGAGGGCGTCACCGGTCTCGCCGGCGCCGCCCGTTCCATCCACCGCACCTTCCAGGAGCTGCGCGAGCGCGGCGAGGGCTGGCAGCTCCCGCAGTTCATCGTCGACCGGGACTGGGAAGCCTGCTCCTTCCTCGACGACGGCCTGCCCGGGCCCCCCGCCCCCCGGGCGCCGCGGCTCGACCAACACGCCTGGGACGGCCTCGGCGACCTCTTCGAGGGCCACGACCCGCCGCGCTTCGCCCACGAGGCCTACGCCTGGGCGTTCAAGGCTGTCGGCTGCGCACCGCCGGTCCACGCCGGGCTGCCGGGGGAGAGCCTGCTGGAGGTGGTCCAGGACCTCGACGAACGCCAGGGCGGCCGGACCGCGATGCCCCTGGCCGTGCCCTTCGTACGCTTCCTCGCCGACCGGGCCGCGGCGGCCGACCCGGCGTGGGCGGCCCGGCTGCGGGAGTGGGTGCGCGCCACCCGGGAGCGCCTCGCCCTGCCCGCGCTCCCCCCGCCCCCGCCGCCGCCGCGCCGATCGGCCCTGCACGTGCGCCTGGAGGCCCCGCCGGGCGGCGAGGACGGCTACCTCGCCCGGATGTGGCTGCGCGGAGAACGGGCCGAGCACATATGGGAGTCGGAGGGCGCCCCCGTCCGGCTCGACGCCGTGCGCGAGGAGCTCGTCCGCCGGCTCGCGCTGATCGGGGGAGCCCCGGCGCCGGGCGGCGCCGGGGCCGCCGCGCCCGGCGCCGTGGACCGCATCGAGTTCCACGTCCCGTACGAGCTGCTGGACGCCGACTTCGACCGGTGGCCGGTCCCGCGCGGCCCGGTCGGCCGCCGCCGCGCCCTGGGACTGCTCTACCAGGTGGTGGTGCGCTGCCCCGAGGAGCGGTCCGACACCCGCGCCGAATGGCACGCCAAGTGGCGCTGGCTGTGCGTGCGCGCGGGCCGCCACCCCGACGCCGTACGGGTGGTGGAGGAGGCCGAGGTCACGGACGTGCTCGGGATGGAGCTCGCGGCGGAGACGGCGCCCGCCTGCGTGCTCTCGCACACCGCCGCCGCCCCGCACGCGGGCCTGTTGGAGGCCGTGCTCGAAGGCGGCGTCCCGGTCGCGGTGTGGCGGCGCGGGGGCGGCCTGCCCGCGCCGCCGCTGTTGGACGTCCTCGCACCGGCCGGCCCGGACGGCCGCCCGGACCCCGGCGCACTGGACGTGCTCGGCCTCCCGGCGCGGGTGCGGGAGGTGCGCCGGGCGGCCGCCCGCGCGGCCGCGGGCTCCCCGCACGCCCGCCAACCGGACACGGGGGGAGACCGGTTGGTCCTGCTGTGGGACGATCCCGACGACACGCCGGGCCTCCGTTCCCTGGCCTGAACCCCCGACGACCGACCGACGGCGGTACCGACGATGGAGGCAGAGGCAGTGGTGAAGGACTGGTGGCTGTACCACGGGACGGGATCGGGCGCGGACCGGCGCGCCCGTCTGGAGGCCGGATCCCCGCCGCCCTGGCGGGACTTCACCGGCGAGCCCGACCGGGGGTACGCGCCCCCCGGGTGCGAGGGCCCCGCCTGGGAGCGCACCCGGCGGCGCGGGGAGGGGTACGTACCCGACGAACCGGAGAAGGACGTGGTCAACACCGCGCTGCACCTGCGCAGGCCGCTGCTGGTTACCGGGAAGCCGGGCGTGGGCAAGTCCACCCTCGCCCACAGCATCGCCGCGGACCTGGACCTGGGCCCCGTACTGCACTGGCCCATCACCAGCCGGACCGTGCTGCGCGACGGGCTGTACCTGTACGACGCCATCGGCCGCCTCCAGGAGGCCGGGCTGGAACACCTGCGCCCGTCCGGGACGGCGCCGGCCGGGCCGCTCCCCTCGGGCCTCCCCTCGGGCCTCCCCGGCGTCCTTCCCGCCGGCCTCCCCGGCGTCCTCCCCGCCGGCCTCCCGGCGGCCGCGGCGGGACCGCAGGCCGCCCCCTCGATCTCGCGGTACCTGCGCCTGGGCCCGCTCGGCACCGCCCTGCTCCCGCAGGACCGCCCGCGCGTCCTCCTCGTCGACGAGATCGACAAGAGCGACATCGACCTGCCCGGCGACCTCCTCACCGTCTTCGAGGACGGCGGTTTCACCATCCCCGAACTGGCCCGACTCGCGCAGGAGGACCCGACCGTCGCCATCGGCACCGACGACGACCCGGACGCCGCCGTACGCATCACCCAAGGCCGCGTCCAGTGCCGGTACTTCCCCGTCGTGGTCCTCACCAGCAACGGCGAACGCGACTTCCCGCCCGCCTTCCTGCGCCGCTGCGTCCGCCTCCACCTGGAGCCGCCGGGCCCGGACAAGCTCGCCCGGATCGTGCGCCGCCGCCTCGGCGTCGACATCGAGGCCGACGGGGAGTACCGGGACCTGGTCCGCAGCTTCCTCGACCGCGGCGAGGACGGTGACCTCGCCACCGACCAGCTCCTGAACGCCATCCAGCTGCGCCTGGCCGGAGCCTGGTCGGCCCCCGCCGACCGCGACCGCTTCCTCGCCACCGTCATGCAGCACCTGACCGGGCCCACGGCGTGATCGAGAAGCTCCTCGCCGCCTTCGCCGACGGAGCCGCGGACACCGGACCGCGCCCCGGGGCCGGGGTCGAGGAGATCGCCGACATCCTCTGGCTCGCGGCCCGGGTGGACGCGGGCCCCGCCCGCCCCGCCGGGGCGCCCGCCGCCCGTCAGGAGGCCGAGGACCTTCCGCCCGTCCCGGCCACGCCGGCGCAGCCCCCGCCGGCCGCGGGCGAGCCGGCCGTGGAGCTCTTCCCGGCCGCCGCCCGCGGCCCCGGGGGAAAGCCGGCCGACGCGGGCGGGGGCCGCCGCGGCACGCCCCTGCGGCTGCCCCGCACCGGCTCCCTCGACGACCCGCTCGCCCTCATGCGCTCCCTGCGCCCCGTCGGCCGGCGCTCCATCGGCGGTCCCGGCGAGGAACTCGACGAGCAGCTCACCGTGGAGCGCAGCATCGAGCGGATGGTCCCCACCCCCGTGCTGCGGCCCGCCGAGAGCCGCTGGCTGGACCTGGCCCTGGTCGTCGACGGCCACCCCTCGATGCTGCTCTGGGCCGACCTCGTGGACGAGCTGCGCCGGGTCCTGACCCGCAGCGGCGTCTTCCGCGACGTACGGACCTGGCAGCTGACGGGCACCGGACCCGGCGCCGCCCCCATGGTCAGCCGAGGCCGGGGCGGCCCGCCCCGCAACCCGCTCGAACTCGCCGACCCGGCGGGCCGCCGGCTGATCCTCGTGCTCTCCGACACCGTCGCGGCCGGCTGGCGCCAGGCCCCGCTGCAGGGCGTGCTCCGGCACTGGTGCGCGCACAACGCCGTGGCCGTCCTGAACGTCCTTCCCGAACGGCTCTGGACGCGGGGCGCCGTCCGGCCCGTCCCCTTCGCGGTCCGCGCCGACCGGCCCGCCGCGGCCACCCGGTCCTGGCAGCAGGTGCCCGCGGCCCGCCGCGCCCGCGCGGGCCGCCGCGCCCGCGCGGCCCCGGCCGTCGTCCCGGTGGTCGGCGCGGCCCCGGGCAGCCTGGGCCGCCTGGTGCGCGTGGTGTCCGGGGACGGCCGGTGGCGGCGCCTCGCCTGCCTGCGCCTGGACGCGGACCCCGGGCCCGCCGACGCGCCGGACGAGCCCCTCCCCGCCGGCGCGGCCACCGCGCTGGAGGCCGTGGAGGCCTTCCGGTCCGGCGCCTCCCCGACCGCGCAGCGGCTCGCCGCGCACCTGGCCGCCGTGCCGCTGACCCTGCCCGTGATGACCCTGGTGCGGCGCTCGCTGCTGCGCGAATCGGAGCACGGGCACCTCGCCGAGGTCGCCCTCGGCGGCCTCTTCGCGCCCTGGGACGGGGAACGGGACCCCGAGGACGTGGAGTTCGAGTTCCTGCCGGGCGTGCGGGAGGCCCTGCTCGGCTCACAGCTGCGCGGGGACGTGGCCGCCGTCCGTGAGCTGGTGCGCCGCCGGGTCTGGGAGTTCATGTCCCGCAACCGGGGCGCCGGCCCGGACTTCTCCGCGACCCGGGTCGCCCCCGGCGGGAACGGCCGCCGCCCGGTGCCCGAGGGCGCCACTGCCTTCGCCCAGGGGCCGCCGGCGCCCGCACCCCCGCAGGAGCCGGGGCCGGACCCGGCGCTGGGCGCCGGGCTGCGCGAGCGGCTCGTACGGGTCCGGTACGAGCCGCTGCGCGGCGAGGCCCAGGAGGTCGGCACCCTGCTGACGCCCCGGCTGGTCCTGACCGTCGGCGACGCCCGGCCCGGCCCGAACACGGTCGCCTGGGTCCGCGCGGGCGACCGCGAGGTCCTCTGCCACTCCGTGTGGTGGGACGACGCCTTCCCCCGGGTCTTCCTGCTGCTGGCCGTGCGGGACCTGGTGGACGCGCGGACCTGGCCGGGGCCGCCGTACTGGGCGGGGCGCCACGACGGCCCCGTACGGCGGGTCCGCGTCCACGGCTCCACGGACCAGGGGGAGCCGGTCGCGCTGACGGGCGAGGTGGCCCCGTACGAGGGCTCGCGCAACGGGGAGCTGGTCCGGCTCTCGGCGGAGCCCGAGAGCTGGACGCACTACCGGGGCGCCCCGGTCTCCCGTGACGGTGCCCTGCTCGGCGTGGTCCACGGGGTCTGGCCCGACCGCATGGTCTTCCTGTCGGGCCACGCCCTGCTGGAGCAGCCCGGCTTCCGAGCGGTCCTGGACACCCACACTCGGATGCCGCCGGCCGGCGACCCGGGCGGCCCGCTGCACCTCGCGGTGGGCGTCGAGGCCCCGGGCTCCGCGGACGGGCGGGGGGGCGGGCGCGCCGTCGGGCCGCTGGTCGCGGAGTCCCTGCGCGAGCTCATGCGGCACTCCGGGGTGGCGGGCCAGGTCATCGAGACCTCCGGCACGGACCTGCTGGTCGTGGTGGACGCGCCCGGGGCCCTCGGCAAGGCCGGCCGGATGCTCGCCGGACTCCCCGCGATGATCCGGGAGTTCGACGCCGCCCACCCCCCGGGGGCCGCGCTGGCCGTGGCGGTCAGCGGGGGAGAGGCCGGCTTCGAGGAGGCCGGCTTCAGCGGCACGGCGGTCGCGGCGGCCGCCCGGCGGCTGGGGCGGGACCGGTCGTCCCGGAGACCGGGGAGCGGCCCCCTCCTGGCCCTGTCCCCACCGCTCCAGGAGGAGCTGGACCGGCTGCTCGGGCCGGCCGCGCTGCGCCGCCCGCCGGGGTGGGAGGACGGTCCGGAGGGCTGGTTCTGGACGGGCGACGCCGGCGAGCTCGGGCAGGCCATGGCCGAGGCCGACGAGATCCGCGACGGGGGCGGGCAGTGGCCCGAGTGCGGGCTCCGGCCGGCCGAGGGCGACCTGCGGCCGTGCATCGGCATCCGGCTGCCGGGCGGGCGCCGGTGCCTGGCCCATGCGCCGGACCGGGAGCGGGAGGCCCACCTCGCGGCGCTGCGCGCCGGATCGCCCGTCGACCTGCGGGGCACCACCTTCGAGGGAGGTCTGCTGCGGCAGGTGCTGGAGGCGGTGCGGCTGCGGGGCTCGCGCCGGCCCGGATTCGGCCCGGTCGCCTTCGACCACGCGCGCTTCGTGGACGACTGGAGCGCGGGGGGAGCCGAGTTCGCGGGCCGTGCCTCCTTCACCCGCGCCGTGTTCGCGGGACGGGCGCAGTTCGAGGAGGCCGCCTTCGACGGGCGGGCCGTCTTCGACGGCGCCGTGTTCCGCAACGGCGCCCTCTTCGACCGGAGCCGGTTCGCCCGCGGGACCGCCTTCCGCCGTGCGGTGTTCGGCGGCCCGGCCGGATTCACGGACACCGCCTTCCTCGACGGGGTCTCCTTCGCGCGGGCGGTGCTGGAGGCCTCGGCGGACCTGAACCGGATGCGGGCGGACGGGCCGGCCGACTTCTCCCGTACGGTCTTCCGCGGGCTGGCCGGACTCAGCGGAGCCACCTTCGCCGGCCCGGCCGACTTCTCGTACGCCTCCTGGGAGCGCGGACTGGTCTGCGCCGGCGCGGCCTTCGAGGGTCCGGTGACCTTCGACCACGCCTCCTTCCGGGGCCGGGTCCGGCTCGACGGCGTACGCTTCCCGCCCGGCACCGACGCGGGCGGCCTCCTCGCGCTCCCGGGCCGCTGGACCGGGGAGCACCGCCCCGACCACCTGTGGGACATCCGGCTCGCGGACCCGGGGTGACCGCCCCGCGGGCTGCCCTCAGCCGCCGGTGTGCGAGGGCTCGAGCCGCCGGGCCGCGGGGTGGCCGCCGGGGGCGGCGAGACCGGCCTCGATCTCGTCCAGGGCGCGCCGGGCCGTGGCGATCCGCTCCCGTACGTCCGGACCTGCCGCGCCCGGGCTCCCGGCCTTCGCGTCCCGGCTCGCCTCGGCCTCCATCTCGCGGGCCTCGTCGAGGGAGTTCAGGACGACCCCGATGAGGACGTTCACCAGGACGAAGGAGGCGAGCAGGGCGTAGGAGGCGTAGTAGAGGATGCTGAGCCGGGAGATCTCCAGCCCCGCGCGAACGGCGTCGGTGAGGCCGTCGAGGGTGGTGAGCAGGAACAGGGTCAGGCCGGCCCGGCCGACGGAGCCGAAGTGCTGCGGGTCGGAGTCGGCGAAGCAGACCCAGCCGACCATGGCGTACACGTACAGCACGAGCGCGCCGACGAACAGGAAGCTCGCGGTACCCGGCAGGCTGCGGCCGACGGCGACCAGCAGGATGCGCAGGTGGGGCAGGAACCGGGCGGTGCGCAGGACGCGGGCCAGGCGCAGCAGCCGCAGGACGGTGGTGTTCTCCCGGACGAGGGGGACGAAGGCCGAGGCGACGATCGCGAGGTCGAAGAGGTTCCAGGGATCGCGGAAGAATGCTTTCGGCCGGTCCGCGTGGGCGCCCAGCCGCAGCAGCATCTCCAGGGTGAACAGGGCCAGGCAGCCGTCCTCCGCCGCCCGCAGGAACTGCCGGTACTCCTCGGCCAGCCCGCTGTAGGTCTCCGCCCCCATCAGCCCGGCGTTCAGCAGGATCACGCAGAAGACGACCATCCCGAAGGCCGGTGCCTCCGTGGCCGCCCGGCATCGGGCCGCCAGCTTCGTCCGGCCGCGTCCGGCCGGCGTCAGGTCCGTCATCTCGCTCCTCGTACTCGTCGTCACCGCTGGTCGGCGCCCTGCGGGCGCGCGGTCCGACCGTCTAACGCCCGACACCGGATCGGGTTTCACCCCGTACGGGGAGGCGCCGGCGAGCGGCCGCGGCGCTCCGCGGCGCGGGCCCCGCGCGGGTCCGCCGCTCCGGCCGCCAAGTCCGGTGGACAGGAAGTCGGTTGATGTGCGGGGCGGGCCGGGGCGCCGGACCCTATGCTCCGTCCGTACGCCTGTATGCCGGTACGTCCGCGCATCCGCACGCCTGTGCGAACGCATGCCGGCGTGCGTCCGTGCGTCCGAACGTCCGCGAGCCGTGAGGGGACCGCCCCGTGAGTGTCCGCATCCAACCCACCTCCCAGGTCGACGAGACGGCCGAGCTCGGAGACGGGACCACCGTCTGGGACCTGGCGCAGATACGGGAGGAGGCCCGCCTGGGGCGCGGGTGCATCGTGGGGCGCGGGGCGTACGTGGGGCCGGGCGTGCAGATCGGGGACCACGTCAAACTGCAGAACTACGCCCTCGTGTACGAGCCGGCCGTCCTCGGCGACGGGGTGTTCATCGGCCCGGCCGCGGTCCTCACCAACGACGTCCATCCGCGCGCGGTCGACCCGGACGGCCGGCAGAAGCGCGGCGGAGACTGGGAGGCCGCCGGCGTGGTGGTGGCGGAAGGGGCCTCTCTGGGTGCCCGGTCGGTGTGCGTGGCCGGAGTGCGCGTCGGGCGCTGGGCGCTGGTCGCGGCCGGCGCCGTGGTCTCCCGGGACGTACCGGACTTCGCGCTCGTCGCCGGGGTGCCGGCCCGCCGGATCGGCTGGGTGGGCCGGGCCGGGGTCCGCCTCGTGGAGCGGGCCGGTGAGCCCGGCGTATGGGAGTGCCCGCGCACCGGCGCGCTGCACGAGGAGGCCGGCGGAACCCTCGCCGAACGGGCCTGACGGGACGTCGGCAATTTGGCGCGTCGGCATTTCCTCAAAACCACAATCAACGAACAACCTTGGGCATACCTTGTCCCTGTACACGGGATCTGAGCAGCCAACAGGCGCTGCCCAGTGGGGGGTTGTACACGACGGGGGCATCGCGAGCAGCATGCCGGCCGGTGCGGAACCCGCGCCTGCCGGTGCTGCGGCCACGCGCGCTCCGGTCCGGGGCATCGCTGGGGGGATCCAGTGGGCGGCCCCGGGCGGCTCGTGCCATCGGGGGGACAGGACCGCCGGCACGCGCGCCGTCATGCGCAGTCCCCTTCCGCGGAACGACGACCGCCAGGTCTGTCCGAGGAGCGATCAGAGGGGGTAGGCGTGTTGGAGCGGAACAGCTCGGACATACGGGGTGCACGCGGCGCGGGGGGAGTCGGGGTGGGAGCCCGGTGACCGCCGGACGATTAGCGGCGCTGGCCCGCGAGGACCTGCCGCTGCACGGGCTCGCGGAGCGCCTGCTCGCCCTGGCCGAGGCGGGACTGCCCGCCATGTACCTGCCGGGCGCCGAGAACGTCGTCTTCACCTTGGCCGGAAGGATCGCGCCGGACGGCACCCGCGGCCTGGAGCGCCGGGGCACCAGCACCCGGTACGCCGCCATCACCGCGCTGGGGGCCCGGTTCCTGCCCGAGGACCGGCAGCGGCCCCTCTTCGGCGGGCTCACCGCCGAGGAGTTCACGGGGCGGCTGGTGGAGCGGCTCCCCGCGGTGGACAACCTCGGCGACGCGGCGCTCATCGCCTGGGCCGCCGCCGAGACCGGCCACGCCAAACTGTCCGACGCACTCGCCCGGGTGGCCGCCCTGGACGTGCCCGGCCGGCCGCGGTACACGGTCGAGGCGGCCTGGGTGCTCTCCGCCCTCACCGCCGCCCGCGCCGCGGTGGACGTGGAGGACCGCCTCGCGGCGGCCCGCGACCGCCTGCTGGGGGCCCGGGTCGCCGAGGGCCCGCTCTTCGCGCACGCCACCGGCCCGGGGCTGGTCCCCGGATACCGCTCCCACGTGGCCTGCTTCGCCGACCAGACCTATCCGCTCCAGGCACTGGCCCGGCTGCACGCGAGCGGCACGGACGCGCAGGCCCTCGCCGCCGCCGACGCCTGCGCCGCCCGGATCTGCGCCCTGCAAGGGGACGGCGGGCAGTGGTGGTGGCACTACGACGTCCGCGGCGCAGGAGTGGTGGAGGGCTATCCCGTCTACAGCGTGCACCAGCACGCGATGGCCCCGACGGCCCTGTTCGACCTGGCGGACGCCGGCGGCACCGACTTCGGCGCCGCGATCCGCCGCGGACTGCGCTGGATGACCGACGTGCCCGAGATCGCGGGACCCGACGGCACCCCGCGGGAGCCGATGATCCGCGAGGAGCTCGGCGTCACCTGGCGCAAGGTCCACCGCGGCGATCCGGTGAAGGCCGTACGCGCCGCGCGCGGTCTCACCACCCGGCTCGCCCCGAACACCCGGCTGGCGCCGCTCGACCGGCTGTTCACACCCGCGGCGGTGGACCGCGAGTGCCGTCCGTACGAGTTCGGCTGGATGCTCTTCGCCTGGCTCGGGGGTCCCCCGAGATGACCGGACGGCAGTCCCTCTTCGGAGTGGCGCTCGACGCCCTCACCATGGACGAGACCGTGCAGCGCTGTCTGGACGCGGTGCGGCGCGCAGAGCAGATCGAGATCGGCATGGTCAACGCGGCCAAGCTCGTCACCATGCGGCGCGACCCCCGCCTCGCCGAGGCGGTCTCCGGCTGCGACCTCGTCCTGGCCGACGGCCAGGCGGTGGTCTGGGCCGGCCGCGTCCTGGGCGTCCGGCTCCCCGAACGGGTCGCGGGAATCGACCTGTTCATGCGGCTGCTCGCCGCCGCGGAGACGGAGCAGATCCCCGTCTACCTGCTCGGGGCGCAGCAGGCGGTCCTGGAGAAGATGCTCCACCAGATCTCCGTGCGCTTCCCCGGGCTGCGGGTGGCCGGCAGCCGCAACGGCTACTTCGACGACTGCGACCAGGAGGCGATCGCCGACGCCGTCAGGGACAGCGGGGCCCGGCTGCTCTTCCTCGGCATGACCTCGCCCAAGAAGGAGATCTTCACCGCCGCCCACGGCAAGCGCACCGGCGCCCACGTGGTGCACGGCGTCGGCGGCTCCTTCGACATCCTCGCCGGCGTCACCAGACGCGCCCCCCTCATCTGGCAGCGGATGGGACTCGAATGGTTCTACCGCACCCTCCAGGAGCCTCGCCGCCTCGGCAGGCGCTACCTCACCACCAACGCCGCCTTCCTCGCCATGACGGTCCGGGAGCTCATCCGCCGCACACCGTCCGCCCCCTCCGCGAACAGGAGTCACTGATGCGCGTCGTCGTCGTGGGACAGGGATACGTCGGCCTCCCCCTGGCCATCAGGGCCGCCGAGGTCGGACACCAGGTGATCGGTTACGACGTGGACGCCCGGCGGGTCAAGAGCCTCGCCGCCGGTGAGTCGTTCGTGGAGGACGTCTCCTCCGAGCGGCTCGCCCGCGCACTGGAGCGCGGCAGCTACCGCCCCAGCGAACTCGCCCGCGACTGCGGCGGCTTCGACGTCGCCGTTGTCACCGTCCCCACCCCGTTACAGGAGGGCGCACCCGACCTGCGCCACATCGAGGAGTCGGCGCGCACCCTGGCCCGCTTCCTGCGGCCCGGCGCGACGGTCGTGCTGGAGTCCACCACCTACCCGGGCACCACCGAGGAGCTGTTCGCGCCGATCCTGGAGAACGGCTCGGGGCTCACCGCCGGAGTCGACTTCCACCTCGGCTACAGCCCGGAGCGCATCGACCCCGGAAACACCGTCTGGGGCTTCCAGCAGACCCCCAAGGTCGTCTCCGGCGTCGACGCCGGCTCGCTCAAGGCCGTCGAGGCCTTCTACGGCGAGCTCGTCGACACCACCGTGCCGGTGCGCTCCCCCAAGGAGGCCGAGCTGGCGAAACTGCTGGAGAACACCTTCCGGCACGTGAACATCGCGCTGGTCAACGAGATCGCCATGTTCGCCCGCCACCTCGACATCGACGTCTGGCAGGCCATCGAAGCCGCCTCCAGCAAGCCCTTCGGATTCATGAAGTTCACCCCCGGTCCCGGGGTCGGCGGCCACTGCCTGCCGATCGACCCGTCGTACCTGTCCTGGCGCGTGCAGCGCGAACTCGGCCAGAGCTTCCGCTTCGTCGAGCTCGCCAACGACATCAACAGCCACATGCCCGAGTACGTGACGCGCCGCGTCATCGACGCCCTCAACGCCAAGCGCCGCTCGGTCAACGGCTCCCGGGTCCTGCTGCTGGGCCTCGCGTACAAGAAGAACACCGGCGACGCGCGGGAGTCGCCCGCCGTGCGCATCTCCCAACTGCTCCTCGACATGGGGGCCAGGGTGCGCGCGGCCGACCCCCACGTGGTGGAGAGCATCACGGTCGACGCCCGGCTCGTCCGGGTCGAGCCGACCCGCAAGGAGCTGGCCGCCGCCGACGTGGTCGTCCTGCTCACCGACCACGACTCCTTCGACTACGAGATGGTCACCCAGCACGCCACCTTCGTCCTCGACTGCCGCAACCGGGTGTCCGGGCCCACGGTGGAGGTGCTCTGACATGACCAGGATCATCTGCGTCGCCGGAGCCCGGCCCAACTACATGAAGATCAAACCGGTGATGGACGCACTGGAGCGCCGCGGCGCCGAGGTGTTCCTCGTCCACACCGGCCAGCACTACGACGCGTCCATGAACGACGTCTTCTTCCGCGACCTCGGCATCCGCAGCCCCGACCGGTACCTGGGCTCCGGCTCCGGCACGCACGCCGGGCAGACCGGCCGGGTGATGGCCGCCTTCGAGCCGCTGGTCGACGAACTGGCTCCGGACGCCGTGGTGGTGGTCGGCGACATCAACTCCACCCTCGCCTGCGCCCTGGTGACCGCGAAGGCCGGACCGCTGCTGGCCCACGTGGAGGCCGGCCTGCGCAGCCGCGACTGGAGCATGCCCGAGGAGGTCAACCGGGTCGCCACGGACCGGGTCAGCGACTACCTGCTGGCCCCCTCTCCCGACGCCGCCGCGAACCTGCGGGCCGAGGGGTACCGCGAGGACCAGATCCACGTCGTCGGCAACGTCATGATCGACACCCTCCTCGCCAATCTGGAGCGGGCCAGGGAGTCGGACGTCCTGGACCGCTACGGGCTGGCCCGCGGCGGGTACGGCCTGGTCACCCTGCACCGGCCGGCCAACGTGGACGACCCCGACTCCCTGCGCGGCCTGCTGAAGGCACTGGGCGAGATCGCCGGCCGCTGCCCCCTGCTGCTGCCCGTGCACCCGCGGGCCGCCGAGCGCTTGGCCGAGCTGGGCGTGCCCGCCGGCATCCGGCTGGTGCCGCCCGCCGGGTACCTCGACTTCATCGCCCTGCAGGACTCCGCCCGCCTGGTCCTGACCGACTCCGGGGGCGTCCAGGAGGAGACCACCGCGCTGGGCGTGCCCTGCGTGACCCTGCGGGAGAACACCGAGCGGCCCATCACCGTCTCCGAGGGCACCAACGTGCTCGCGGGCACGGACCCGGAGCGCGTCCTGGCCACCGTGAACCGGGTCCTCGACGATCCGCCCGCCCCGCGCTGCCCCGCGCTGTGGGACGGCCGCGCGAGCGAACGCATCGCCGAGGTCCTGCTGGACGGCCCGGACGCGCACGCCCGGCTCAGGCCCACGGACCTCGGCCCGCCCGGGGCGGGCGCCGCACCGCACCACCCGTGACACCGACGTACCCGTGACCGACGCAAGGGACAGTGCGGCCGCGCGTGGGGGACCACGACGCGGCCGCGAGGGGGAAGACCATGGATCTCGCGGAGATCTGGCGGGTGATGCGCCGGCGCTGGTACGTGCTGCTGCCCGGACTGCTGCTCACCGCGGTGCTGACCGCCGGCGTGTACCTGCTGGTCCCGGTCGAGTACCGGTCGCAGGCCACCGTGACGCTGCTGAACTCGAAGAAGGCCACGGTGGCCTTCGACGGCAACCCCTTCCTCAGCACCCAGGCCTCGCTCACCGGCATGGCCGACGGCCTCGCCCGCAACCTGAACTCGGACGACTCCGTCGCCGACCTCAAGGCCCTCGGCGTCACCGGACAGCACGAGGCGAAGATCGCCGACAACGCCCAGGGCCCCTTCATGTGGCTGAGCGTCACCGGCACGGACCCGGCCGCCGTGCTGAGGTCCGACGAGCTCTTCACCGTCTACGCCGAGAAGCGGCTGCAGGACTTCCAGAAGGAGCAGTCGGTGACCCCGGAGGCCATGATCCGCATGGCGACGATCGTGCCGCCCCAGAAGCCCGAGGCGCAGACCAAGACCAGGATCCAGTACCTCGTCATGGCGGGGGCCCTCGGCTTCGTCCTCAGCCTGGTGGCCACCTTCTTCACGGAGGCCCGCCGGCGCAGGCCCGGCGAGCACCGCCCCGCGGCCCCCGCGCCGGCCGCCCCCGAGCCTCCCGCCTCCGCGCCGGCCGCCTCCGGACCCGCGGCCCCCGCGCCGGCCGCCCCCGAGCCTCCCGCCTCCGCGCCGGCCGCCTCCGGACCCGCTGCCTCCGCGCCGGCCGCCTCCGCGTCCGCCGGCCCGGTCGTCACCGCCGCCGCCCCCGCCGGATCGCCGTGACCGGCGCCGCCACCGGCGCCACGACCGGTACCGGGACCGCCCCGGAGCCGCCGTCGCTGGGGCGCAAGGTCGGCTCCGCGGCGCGCTGGAGCCTCGTCAACACCGTCGTCATGCGCCTCGGCAACTTCGTGACCGGCATCATCCTGGCCCGCTTCTTCCTCGGCCCCGAGGCCTGGGGCGTGTACGGGATCGCCCAGACGGTCCTGCTGGTGCTGCTCTCCGCCAACGAACTCGGCGTCTCCCTCGCCATCGTGCGCTGGGAGGGCGACCCGCGCCGCTTCGCCCCGACCGTCCTCACCCTCAGCGCCGTCTCCAGCTGCCTGCTGTACGCCGGCCTGTTCGCCGCGGCCCCCGCGGTGGCCCGCGTGCTCGGCTCGCCCGAGGCCTCCGGCGTCCTGCGCGTCATGTGCGTGTGCGTGATCCTCGACGGCCTGTCCCAGGTCCCCGCCGGCTTCCTCACCCGGGAGTTCGCGCAGGGCAGGCGGATGGCCGTCGACGGCGTCAACTTCGTCCTCAGCACCGCGGTGACCCTGTTCCTCGCCGTCCAGGGCTGGGGCGCCATGAGCTTCGCCTGGGGCTCCGTGGCGGGCAACGCGGCCGCACTCATCGGGTGCTGCCTCGCCGCGCCCGGCACCCTGCGCTTCGGCTGGGACCGGGAGCAGGCCCGGGCCCTGCTCCGGTTCGGCCTCCCGCTCGCCGGAGCCAGCATGCTGGCCCTCGGCGTCGTCAACGTCGACACCATGGTCGTGGGCTCGGCGCTCGACCAGCTCGCCCTGGGCTTCTACGTGCTCGCCTTCAACATCTCCGGATGGCCCGTACGGATCGTCTCCGAGGCGGCCCGCCGCGTCTCCTTCGCCGGATTCTCCCGGCTGGCCGACTCGCCGCGGGCGCTGGCCGGGGGATTCGGCCGCGCGCTCGGCGTCGTGGTCACGGCAACCGTCCCGCTCTGCGTCCTGCTGGCCGCCCTCGCCGCACCGGTCGTGGGACTCGTCTACGGCGAGCGCTGGCTGCCCGCCGCCGCCGCGCTGCCCTGGCTGATGGCGCTCGGCCTCGTCCGCATCGGCTGCGAACTCGCCTACGACTGCCTGGTGGCCATCGGCAGGCGCCGCTCCCTCATCGCGGTCCAGGGGCTGTGGCTCCTCCTGCTGATCCCGGTCCTCGTGGCCGGCGCCGCGGCCGACGGGATCGTGGGGGTGGCCCGGGGCCACGTCCTGGTGGCCTGCGGCGTGGTGGTCCCCGTGTTCCTCCTCGCGCTGCACCGGGGCGGCATCGGCCTGGGGACCGTGGCCCGGGCCTGCGCCTGGCCCTTCCTCGGCGGCGCGGTGATGGCCGCGGTGGTGCTCGGCCTGGAGCGGCTCCTCGGCGACGGAGTCCTCGCGCTCCTCGCGACCGGAGCCGCCGGCACCCTCTGCTACGCCCTGTGCGTACTGCCCAGCCGCGCGTTCCTGCGCGGCCGGGGACCGGGGGCGGGCACCAAGGAGCCGGCCGCGACGGAGCCCGCCGCCGCAGGCTCCGGCACCGCGGGCTCCGGCACCGCCGGCCCCGACGGTGCCGGGTCCGGTACCACCCCGTCCGCCGACCCGGTCCGCGGGTAGCGGGCCGTGGCCGTGAGACACCGCCGCAAGGTCCTGGGGTCGTGGCTGCTCGCCGCCGTGCTGCTGGCCGCCGCCATGGCCCTGTTCCGCGCCGACCGCACAGGGTCGGGCGAGCCCGCGGCCGTGCCGTGCCCGGACAGCGCCCTGGAGTGCCCGGGAACCACGGGTGCGTCCGGCCGGCGCACCGCCGGTCCCAGCGCCGGTCCCACCGCCGGCCCGTCCGCGAGCCCGGCCGCGTCCGGCACGGAGAGCACGTCGCCCCCCACACCGGGCGCCCCCTCCGCGACGCCCTCGAAGGGAGCGGGGGAGGCACCACCCGCGACCACCGCCTGCGCCTCGCCCGGCGCCTGCGGATTCCCCGACGAGCGCAGCACCGGCCCGCGGACCGCCCTGGAGCGGCACGACACCGGGAACCTGTCCGTCAGGACCGACGGCACGGTCATCAGGGGCTGGGACATCCGCGGCTCGCTCGACGTCTACGCCAACGACGTCACCGTGATCGACAGCCGGATCACCTCCGCCAACTGGTGGGGGATCAACCTGCGCCCCGGCTTCAGCGGCCTGAGGGTCCTGCACACCGCCATCACCGCCGTACCGGGCGAGGGCCCCGACAACGGAGGGGTGAACTACGCCGTCTCCAACATGGGCGGCAGCTCGATCGAGGTCGGCTGGTGCGACGTCTCGGTGTTCGGCAACGCCCTCTCCATGGGCCAGGGCGACCTGCACGACAACTACGTCCACGACATCGTCGCCTTCCGCAACCAGGGCGGGGAGTGGCAGCACACCGACGCCGTGATCAGCGGGGGCGGCAACAAGGGCCGGCTGACCGTCCGGCACAACACCCTGCTGAACTCCGTACGGGTGGACCAGGGCGCCACCGCCGCCGTGGGCCTGTTCGCCGACACCGGAGTCGTCTCCTCCGTCGTCGTCGACGGCAACTGGCTGGCCGGCGGCGCCTACACCCTCTACGGGGGCGGCCCCGGAGCCACCGGCATCCAGGTCACCGACAACGTCTTCTCCACCCAGTACCACCCCGCCGCCGGGGCCTACGGGCCGGTCACCGCCTGGAACGCGGGCGGCGCGGGGAACGTGTGGAGGGGCAACCGCACCAGCGACGGCAGGCCCGTCGTCCCCGACCCCGCCCCCTGAGACCGCGAGGACTCCATGCGCCGTACCGCCCGCGCCCCCTGGGAACTGCTGAAACGGGCCTTCGGCTGGCTGGTGCTCTTCGAGGCCAGGAACAAGCTGCTGCTCGCGCCCACCGCCGTGCGGCTGCGACGCTTCGAGGACGCCGAGACCGCCCGCCTCGCGGCGCTCCTGACGCGGCCCCCGGCCGCCCTGGTCGCCACGGTGATCGCCACCCACCGGCGCCCCGAGGCCCTGCGCCGGGCGGTCCGCTCGGCCCTGGCCCAGACCGTCGCCGACCAGGTGGTCGTCGTCGTCGACGACGGCGCCGGACTGCCGGAACTACCGTCCGACCCACGGCTGTTCGCCGTCTCCCTGGCCCGCAACACCGCCACAGCCGGGGTCGTGCGCAACGTGGGCATCCGGCTGACCCGCTCGCGGTACGTGGCCTTCCTGGACGACGACAACCTCTGGGAGCCCGACCACCTGGAGCAGGCCCTCGCCGTCCTGGAGCCGGAAGGCGGACCCGACGCCGTCTACACCGCGCTGCGCAGGGTGCTGCCCGACGGCACCGAGCACGACGTCCTGTCGGTGCCCTTCGACCGCCGCCGGGCCGCCCACGAGGCCTTCCTGGACACCAACGCCTTCGTGGCGCGCCGCACCCGGTCCCTGTACTTCAGCCGGCTGCGGCGCGCCCCCGAGGTACTGCCCCGCGAGGACTGGGAACTCGTCCGCCGCTACAGCCGCCGCCACGAGGTGCGCCACCTGCCCCGCCCCACCGTCCGCTACCTGGTCAACCCGGACAGCTTCTACACGGCCTGGGACGCCCCGGCCTGAGCTCCGCTCAGGGCCCCGGGGTGGCGCGCAGCGCCGACGGGCTCGCCAGGGCGCGGGCGGCCGCCAGGCTCGCCGGCCGGCCCAGCGCCGCCCGCGAGGCCTCCCGCAGCAGCACCGCCCCGCGGAAGGCGGCGGTCGCCGCGGCCCCGTGACGGCGCCCGTAGAGCCGTACCCGGTTCAGGGTCAGCAGGGTCCACAGGCGCGGGGACACCTGCGAGTCGCCGCCGAGGTGGGTCGCGGAGGCGGCCGGCTCCAGCCGGGTGGCGAAGCCCCGGTCCCGGGCCCGCAGGCAGTACTCGGTCTCCTCCGAGTACAGGAAGAACGACTCGTCCCAGGGCCCGCACGCGTCCAGGCAGTCCCGGGAGAGGGCCATCAGCGCCCCCGTCGCCCAGTCCGCGACCGTCGCCCGCCCGTACGCGGCCGGGTCGGTGACCATCTCGCTCCAGCGGGGGAAGCGCCCGGCCCGGCGGTTGCCCAGTACCGCCTCGCCGAGGGCCCGGGTCACGCGCGACTCCCGGCGCAGCGACAGCAGCAGCGTCCGCCCGTCCTCCTCGTACAGCAGCGGGACGCTGATCCCGACCCGGCCGCCCCCCGGCGCGGGGGCCGCGAGCGCGTCGACGAGCACCTTGGCGCAGCCCCGTCGCATCCGGACGTCCGGATTGCACACCAGGGCCGCGCCGAAACCGCCCTCCCGGGCGGCGGCCCCGAGGGCGGCGTTGACGCCGGCCGCGTAGCCGGCGTTGCGTCCGGTCTGGACGACCGTCGCGTCCGGGGCCAGGGAGCGGACCAGGTCGACGGTGCCGTCTGCCGAGTCGTTGTCGGCGACGACGAGCCGCCAGTCGAGCCCGGCCATGCCCTCGGGCAGGGAGGAGAGGAAGCCGGGCAGCACGGCGGCGCTGTTCCAGGTGACGACGAGGACGGCTACCGGGCCGCCGGAACCCGCGGCGGGACGGGGGGGCTCGGGGACACGGGAGGGCATGGGGACTCCACGGTTCGGGGCTTCGGCGCCGCGCGGCGGATGAAGCCGAGGTAACTGCCCCCGGCGGCGATCGTCAGGAAGAACATCCCGGCGAACATCGGGAAGCTGAGGGCGTCGAAGGTGGCGCTGCTGACCAGGGCGACGAGGGCCGAGGCGAAGAACGCCTGCCCGAGCTCCCGGTCGGACTCGTCGCGGGCCAGCCTGCGGATGGCGCCGCCGTGGTGGATGCCGGTGAGGAAGAGGGCGAGGAGCGCGATCAGCCCCAGCAGGCCCGTTTCCGCCAGGGTCAGCATGTACTGGTTGTCGGTGAAGAAGTAGAGCTCGGGGACGAAGGTCCCCAGACCCCGCCCGAAGAGCGGGCGTTCGTCGAGGTAGGGGACGATCGCGCTGTACTTGACGGTACGGGCCTGGGTGCTGCTGTCGGAGTTCGACAGGAAGGACCCGAACAGGGTGGTGATGGTGCCGATCAGGCCGGGCACGATGACCTTGAAGCAGGCCACCGCGCCCAGCAGCAGGCCGAGCGCCGCCCAGCGCCGTTCGGGCTTCCAGCGCGGCACCATCACCAGGACCACGATGAGCGCGCCGATGATGGAGGTCCGCGACACGGTCAGCGGCAGGGCTCCGCCCATCAGCACCACCGGCCCCCAGCGGCGCCAGCCGCTCAGGTGCCGCCGGACCGGATCGAAGGCCTGCTGCACGGCGAAGGGCAGCAGCAGGGCGAGCATCCCGCCGAACTCCAGGGGCTGCGCGGTCGTGGAGCGCGGCCGGGTGAAGGCCCCCCGGTCCAGGGTGGTGATCTGGGCGACGCTCGACCGCAGGCCCGGGACGGTGATGCGCTCGGCGATGTTCGTCGCGGTGAAGAAGTCGTAGTAGCCGATGGCGGCCACCACCGCCCCCATCACCACGGTCCGCCGCAGCAGCACGTCGAGCCGGTCCCGGCCCTGGACGCCGGCGGAGACCAGCACCACCAGGGAGATCCACACGAGCAGGCCGATCAGGCCGCGGTCCGCGCCCAGCACCTCCTTGTGGGTGCTCCCCCGGGTGGCGTTCGCGAGGTACGAGGCCAGCACGGACAGGGTCAGCAGGCACATCACCACCCGGGGCAGCCGGGTGCCCGGGGCCGGCCGGATCCGGCCGGTGGTCCACGTGGCCAAATACCAGAACAGGCCGAGGATGGCGAACACGTTCGCCGGGGTCCCCACGCCGCCCATGCCCGGCAGCGTCAGGTTCGACGGGATGAAGAACGCGAGCGCCAGATAGCCGCTGAGCAGTGCCACGGCGTCGATCGGCCGGCCCCCGGGCCTCCGGCGGAGCCCGCGCGCGGGCCGCACCGCCACCGCTGCCTCCGCCACCGCTGCCGCCTTCGCCGCGGCCTCGCGCCTGCGGCGGCGGGCCACGAGCAGGCCCTCCGTCACGAAGGACAGCGCGAACCCGGCGGTCGTGCCGAGGATGACCACCGCGAGCACCTGCTGGTAGCGGCTCTTGAGCTGGGGCACCGGGGTCTGGGGCAACACCACCGGGGCGGTCTGCACGAAGTACGCCGGCTGGACCTCGGCCGCCGCCTGGAGCGCGTTGAGCTGCTCACCGGCGAACGTGGTGAGCGTGCTGGTCTCCGCGAGCACCTTGGCCCGGTCGGTCCCCGTGACGGTCAGGGTCAGCATCGGGCCCGAGGCGTTCGCCGCGAACCCGACGGCATAGGGGTCGGTCACGCCGAGGCCGTGCAGCGCGCGCGCCGCGTCCGTCCCCGACAGCGTCCTGATCAGCACGTCGGCGGTGACCACCAGCGAACCCCCGGCGTTCGACAGGGGATTGCCGAAGGCGGGGGCCAGCTCCGCGACCGCCGTGGAGTCGAGCAGCGCCACCGAGCTCTGCGACTGGTAGGAGACCGGCACCGACCGGTACAGGTGCAGGCCCGCGAGGAGCCCGAGCACGGCCAGGGGGGCCATCACGTACCAGCGACGCCGCAGCACGGCGCCTATCTCACCGATGGTCACGCACGCCCCCGCGGGAAACGGGATGTGATGACAATCCGACCGCTCGGCTGGGAGGATCGGGGACGACGGAAGGAAGGCCCTTGTCGCCTGGTGAGTTGGTCCGTGCGCTGCGCCGGCGCTGGTACGTCCTGCTCGCGGCGCTGGTGCTCGCGGCCGCCGGAGCCCTGCAGGTGCTCCGTCCCGACGAGGTGTACCTGAGCTCGGCGATCGTGGTGGTCAAACCCCCGGTGACGGGCAGCCAGCCCAACCAGCTCGCCAACCTGCAGCCGCCCCTCGCCGCGGTCTCCTACGCGGCGGTGCAGCAGCTGGAATCGCCCGCGGGCAGGGCCGAGCTCGCCGCCGCGGGCGTCGGCGGCGGCTACCGGCTGATCCCCCGCAACAGCGGTACCAGTGTCACCCCGCGCTACCTGATCCCCTCGCTCCAGGTCCAGGCGGAGCGCACCGACCCCGGCGCTGCCGACTCGGCCGTGCGGAAGGTCATCGAGGTGTACACCCGGCACCTGGCGGACATGCAGGCGCAGCAGGGGATACCGGACCCGGCACGGATGAGCGTGACCCTCCTCGTCCCGCCGGCCGCGGTCGCGCAGACGGGTACCAGGAGCCGGGGACTGGCGGGGGTGGCCCTGCTGGCCGGCGTCGGCGGGGTACTGGCGGCCCTGTGGGCCGACCGCGCCCTGGCGCGCCGGGACCGGCGCCGGAGCCGCGGCGCCGACGCCGGGACCCGGCATCCGGCCGGGGACCGGGTGCCGGCGGCCGCGGCGCCCCGCTGAGGGTGCGGGGCGCGCGGCCGTCCGGGCCGGACGGGTCATGCGGTGTCGCTGGTGGTCCATCAGATCCCTCGGCGTTCCCACGACTTCCACCACAGCCACTCGCGTCCCCGGTCGGCGACGGCCGAGAGCACCAGCGGCTGGAGGTACGGCATCACGCGCGCCCCGACGCGCCGCCGCCGGCGCAGCGCCCGGTACTCGGCGAGCGAGGCGTAGCCGGGAAGGCACTCGGCGGCGAACTCCTCCAGCTCGTCGACCGGCACCACCGCGGTCCGCCCCCGGTCGTACGCGCGGTAGGCGCGCCGCAGCGCGTACCGGGCGAGGCGGGTCCGCGCCGCCCGTGACAGCCGGTCGGCGTCCGGGAGCAGCCCGGCGCACTTGTCGAGCACCGAGTCGAAGGCGACGAGGCGCTGGCGCAGGTCGTCGAGCTGCCCGCCGAAGTCGGTGGTGGACATGTTGTCGCCGTGGACGCGGTAGAAGGCCTGGTCGGCCCCGCGGACGTAGCCCACGTCCGCGTGGGCCGCGAGCCGCATCCACATCTCGATGTCACCGGCGTGCGGAAGGTCCGGGTCGTAGCCCCCCACCTTGCGCTGGAGGCTGGTGCGGACGACCACCTCGGGCGAGGTGATGCACCCGGTGCCCTCCCGGAAGCGCCGCTCCAGCCACCACCGGCCGGGGTAGACGACCGCCCCGGTGCTCCGCGTACGGGCCTTCGGCAGCGGCCCGCCGTGCCGGAAGCGCAGCGGTCTGCCGTAGCAGAAGCCGGCCTCCGGATGCGCGTCGAGCACGGCGGCGGCCCGGACCAGGGCCCCCGGGACCAGCCGGTCGTCCGCCGAGAGCAGGGCCGTGTAGTCCCCGTCGGCCCACTCCAGCAGGCCTTCGTTGTAGGTGGCGATGTGGCCCCGGTTGGACTCGTGGACCCGGACCTCGATCCGCGGGTCGGCGGCCGCCAGGGCGCGCGCGACCGTCGCGGAGTCGTCGGGGGAGGCGTCGTCGATGATCAGCACCCGGACGTCGACCCCCTCCTGTTCGTCCAGGACGCTCTTGACGCAGTCGGCCAGGAAGTGGCCGTACTTGTAGCAGGGGATCACCACGCTGACGGTGCTCACGGGCCGGACACCTCCGTCGAACCGTCCGACGGGGCGACCGGCGCGCTGGTGGTGAAGACCGGGCCGACCCAGTAGTTCACCGAGCCGAAGGTGTTCGTGGGGAAGGCCGTGGCCGCCCCGTACTTGTAGAGGCCGTTGGCGCCGCCGCTGCCGTCCGCCGGGGCGACCAGCGGGTACGAGCGGTGCGCGGCCGTGAAGTAGCCGCCGTCCACGGAGTACCTGCCGTTTGGCGCGTGGTAGGAGGCCACGTAGGTGGTGCCCGCGGTGACGGGCACCGGGGTGGCGAAGTGGAGCTGCTGCCAGCCGGTCACGGTCTCGCTGCCGAAGGTGCCGGTGGCGAGCAGGGTGCCGGTGGCGGACCACAGGCTGCCGGTGTGGACACCGGTGTTGCCGGGGCCCTTGTAGAAGGTGATGCCGCTGACGAAGCCGTTCGCCGCGGACTGGAAACGGGTGCCCAGCTCGACGGAGTTGGTGTCGTCGCCCACGTTGGCGGTGCTGGGCGTGGTGGCGGGACCCCACAGCGTGCACGGGCAGTTGACCGTCGGCGGGCTCGCGCTGGTGGTGAAGGTCCACGTGAGCGGGGCGGCCATGGTGTTGCCCCACAGGTCGGCGGCCCGCACGGACGCCGTGTACGTGGTGTTCAGGGCCAGCTCGCCGGCCGGGGTGAAGGTGGCGCTGTTCGAGGCGCTGAGCACCTTGGCGCCGGGGACGGTGGCGCCGCCCGGGTCCTTCAGGGTGAACACCAGCGTCTCCGCGTCGATGCCCTCGCTGAAGGTGGCCTTGACCGTCGTGGTGATCGCGGTGCCGGTCGCCGCGGACTGGGGGGTGGTCGCGGTCACGCTGGGCGGCACCGTGCTCGCGGTGGAGGTGTCCAGGACCGCGTCCACCCAGTAGTTGCTGCCGGACGAAGCGGTGGCCGGGAAGCCGCCGTTCGCGCTGTAGCGGTAGACGCCGTTGCCGCCGTCGGTGCCGCTGCGCAGCGCGGTGAGCGGGGCCAGGCCGGCGTCCGCGGCCGCGAAGGTGGTGTCGTGGGAGTACCCGCCGTTGGGGGCGAAGTAGGAGGCGATGTAGGTGGTGTTGGGTTTGACCGGTACCGGCGAGCTGAAGTTCAGCTGCTGCCAGCCGGAGGCCGTCTCGTTGGTGAAGGTGCCGGTGGCCAGGCGCTGGCCGGTGCTGCTCCACAGGCTGCCGGTGTGGGTGCCGGTGTTGGCGGGGGACTTGTAGAAGCGGACGGCGGTGATCGAGCCCGCCGCCGAGGAGCGGATCTTCACGCCCAGCTCGACGGCGCTGCCGTCCCCGGCGTTGACGGTGCCCGGTACGGCCGCGGCCGGCCAGACGGTGCAGGGGCACTGCTGGGGCCCCACGGTCAGCGGCACGGTGGTGGTGGCGCCGGTGTTGACGCTGTCGTCCACGGCACGCACCTTGATCTGCGCGGGGCCGGGGGTGGTCGGGGTCCACTTGTGGCTCCAGGACCCGAGGCCCGTGGTCGCCTTCCAGGTGGTCCCGCCGTCGGTGGAGACCTCCACGCGGGCCACCACGCCGCCGCTGTCGGAGGCGGTGCCCGTGATCGTCACCGGGCGCAGGGCCGGCACGCCGGCGTTCGCCGCCGGGCCGGTCACCGTGACGGCCGGTCCCGTGGTGTCCGTGGACGCGGTCGAGGCCACCAGGTCGCCCTGCAGGGACTTGGGCTGCACCCCCATGTCGGCGAACACGTTCACCGTCGCCTGCTGCATCCGCTTGTCCGCGGTGACCACCGCGTCGTCCGGATTGCCGGTCGGCATGTCGGTCAGGCCCCAGGACCACTGGACCGTGCCCGCCCCGAACACCAGCGCGCGCGAGAGCGGGTCGCGGAAGGCCACCAGGCTGTGCGTGGCGGTGCCGTTCCCGTACGTGTTGCCGTAGTCGAGCCGGAGCTTGCCGTCGTTGATGTCGACGGTGGTCGAGGACATCCGGATCTGCCCCGGCGGCCGGTGGCCGTCCTCCACGTCGCTGTCCCATTCGTAGCCGAGGGTGCCGGCGGGGAAGGTGGCGGTCTGGGAGGGGGCCAGGTCGGCGACGCTCGTGTTGCGCCACAGCCGCATCCTGGCGAAGGAGCCCGGGACGGTGATCGCATCGCTGCGGTAGCCGTTCACGGTGAACAGGCTGCCGGTCAGCTGGTTCTGCGGCTGGAAGGGCCGCCCGTTCGTGGCGCTGGCCGGGTCCATGAAGGTGCCCGTCCAGGTGCCGCTCGGGTCGGGGACGCCGTTGGGCTGCGGGAAGGACAGCTTGGTCTCCTTGTAGCAGACCAGCGTCCGGTCGGCCGTGCCGGTCCCGTCGATGCTCGGGGCCAGCCGGGTCTTCCAGAAGACCTCGTTGCCGCTGAAGTACGTCTGGTGGAGCCCGGCCCGGCGCGCGTTCAGCGCGTTCGTGAACTGGTCCTGGGTCCAGTACTCGTCATGGCCCGAGGACATGAACACCTTGTGGTTGCCCAGCTGCGCCGCCCCCCGGGTCGACATGTCGATGCCGGACATGTAGCTCACGTCGTACCCGTTGCGCTCCAGCCACGCGATCATCTGGTACTCGGACCCGTAGATCCCGTTCTCCCCGCCGATGTCCATCGGCCGGTTGTAGCTGACCTCGTAGGCCCGCCCGTCGGGGGCGGGGCCGCCGCCGTCGTACAGGTCCTGGCCGCCGTAGTTGTTGTACGCCTGCCAGGTCTGGTCGGCGGTCTGCACGAGGATGTCGGAGCGGCTGGAGTCGTCGCGCACGACGAACGGGTACGGCATCACGCCGTTGCCGTCGGCCTGGTCGAAGTTGGCGACGTACAGGCCCGAGACGGCGTCGGACGGCACGCTCCACGTGGCCGTGACGGGCCAGTTGCCGCAGTCGACCAGGCCGGTGGAGGCCTTGGTGGCGCAGCTCCTCGGGCTGCCGCCCGGCGCGACGTTCGCCGGATGCGTCTGCGCCGCCTGGGCGGGGGTCGACATCATCCGGGCGCCGTCGCCGCCGTAGTGGCCCAGCCGGTACACCGAGACCTTGTACGGGGTCGGCGACTGGACCTTGAACTGCACGGATTCACCCGCCTGGACGCTCATCCGGGCGCTGAAGCCCTTGATGTCGCCGTAGGCGCCGGGCGCGAACCAGTCGGACATCGGGGTGCCCGGCTTGGAGTTCTCGCACACGATCGCGTTGGAGCCGGGACCGCACGGGTCCGCCGCGCCCGCGACCGCGGACGGGGGCAGGACCGCGGCCATGAGGGCCGCGACCACGGTGAAGAGGCCGTACCGGAGCAACCTTGTCCGTCTGTTCATCTGTACCTCTGTACCTCGTGGTTGCGTCAGCGCAGGGCGTCGGTGAGCGCGCCGACGACCCGCTGCTGCTGCGCGGCGGTGATCTGCGGGAAGAGCGGGAGGGAGAGCATCCGGTCCGCGGCCTGCTCGGCGTGCGGGAAGTCGCCGCGCGCGTGCCCGAGGTGGCCGAAGGCCGGGGTCAGGTGGACCGGGACCGGGTAGTGCACGCCGGCGCCGATGCCCTCGGAGTTGAGCTTGCCGACGACGCCGTCGCGGTCCGCGGCGGCGACCCGTACGACGTACAGGTGCCACACGTGGACGTTGCCCGCGGCGGTCACCGGCAGGGTGACGCGACCGGAGGCCGCCAGGTCGCCCAGCAGCGCGTCGTACCGCGCGGCGGCGGCCCGCCGGGCCGCGTTCCCGTCGGCCAGCCGGGCCAGCTTCGCCCGCAGCACCACGGCCTGCAGCCCGTCCAGCCGGCTGTTGAACCCGGCGACGTCGTGGCGGTACTTGGCGGTCCCGCCGTGGTTGGCCAGCGCCCGCACCAGCGCCGCCGTCTCCCCGTCGTCGGTGACCACCGCGCCCGCGTCGCCGTACGCCCCCAGGTTCTTGCCCGGGTAGAAGCTGGTCGCGGCGACGGCCCCGCTGCCGGGGGAGCGGCCGTCGCGGGTCGCACCCTGGCTCTGCGCGGCGTCCTCGACGACCTTGACGCGCGCCGGCAGCCGTGCGGCCAGCTCCGCGGCGTCGGCGCACTGCCCGTGGAGGTGGACCGGGACCACCGCGCGGGTGGACCTGCCGACCGCTTCCAGCGCGGCCGTCGGATTCATGAGCAGGCTGTCGGGAAGGCAGTCGACGAGGACCGGCCGGGCGCCGATCCGCGCGACCGCGCCCGCCGTGGCGATGAAGGTGTTCGCGGGCAGGACCACCTCGTCGCCGACGCCCACCCCGGCGGCCCGCAGGGCCAGTTCGAGGGCGTCGGTGCCGTTGGCCACGCCCACGCAGTGCCCGACCCCGGCGAACCGGGCGTACTCGCGCTCGAACGCGCGGACCTCCTCGCCGCCGATGAAGGCGGTGTCGGCCAGCACGCGGTCGAAGCCGGCCCGTACGTCCGCGGCGACCTCGGCGTGGGCCGCCTTCAGGTCGACGAGCGGTATCTGGTTCATCTGACTGGGCTCCCCATCGGTGTATCCGGCCGCAGGCCGGTCTCCTCGCCATCGGCCCGCAGCTCGTCGAGCTCCGGGCCCCCCGCCCCGCGCAGCCGGCGGGCCGGGCTGCCGGCCCACACCTCGCCGGGCGGCACGTCGGCCAGGACCGTGCTTCCCATACCGGTCAGCGACCAGGCGCCGACCGTCGTGTACTCGCGGACCAGCGCGCCCGCGCCCACGTACGCCCCGCGCCCCACCCGGACCCCGCCGCCGAGGCGGACCCCCGAGGCGAGCGTGGCGAAGTCCCCGACCGTGTCGTCGTGCGTGAGCACCACGTGCGGCATCACGGCCGCGTGGGCCCCCACCCGCACGGCGGCGGTCAGCACGCAGTGCGCGAGCAGGACCGTCCCCGGGCCCAGGACCGAGGACGCGGACACCGCCGCCGTGGGGTGGACCACCGTCGCGTAACGCTCCTGCGCCAGCCCCAGGCGCCGCACCAGGCGGGCCCGGACCGCGTGGTCGCGCGGACTGCCCACGCACACCACCACCGCGGCGTCCGCCGACGCGTGCACCCGGTCGCAGCCCCCCAGCACCGGCACGCCGTCCACGTCCCGGCCGTGGAGGGCCGGGTCGTCGTCGAGGTGCCCGACCAGGCGCCACCGCGGCGGCCGCCCGCACGCCGCGTCCGCGGCGGCCGCGTCCCGTACGGCCTGGGCGGTCTCCCGGGCGAAGCCGCCCGCGCCGACGACCAGCAGGTCCCGGGTCCCGGGCCCGCTCATCCGGCGGCCGCTTCGCGGAGGACCGCCACCACCCGGTCCTGCTGCTCCCGGCCCATGGTGTGGAACAGCGGCAGGATCAGCGAGTCGCGGCTGATCCGCTCGGTCACGGGCAGGGCGGCCGCGCCGTGCCCGGCGTAGGCCGGCTCCAGGTGCGAGGCCATGATGCCGCGGCGGGCCGAGATCCCCGCCGCGGAGAGGGCTTCCAGCAGCGCGTCCCGGCCGACGGGGAAGTCCTCGGCCAGCAGCACCCAGTACGACTGGAAGTTGCCCTCGCCGTGACCGGGGTCCCGGACCGGGCGCAGGCCGGGTACCTCCCGCAGCAGCTCCGCGTACCGGGCGGCGAGCTCCCGGCGCCGGGCCACGATGGCGTCCAGCCGGCCCAGCTGCACCAGGCCGACCGCGGCCTGGACGTCGGTCATCCGGTAGTTGTAGCCGACCTCCAGGTAGCTCTCGGCGATCGGCGTGGCGCTCGCGTGCCGCTGGGCGGCGGACACGTTCATGCCGTGCTCGCGGAGCCGGCGCAGCCGCTCCGCCCACCGGGCGTCGTCCGTGGTCACCATGCCGCCCTCGCCGGTGGTGATCACCTTGCGGGGGTGGAAGGACCAGGCCGCGATCAGGGCGCCGTGGCCGACGGACTTGCCGCCCACGGTCGCACCGATGCCGCAGGCCGCGTCCTCCACCAGCGGCACACCCCAGTCGGCGCACGTGGCGCGCAGCGCGTGCACGTCCGCGGGCACGCCGCCCTGGTGGACGGCGAGCACCGCCCGGGTCCTGGGCGTGCGGACGGCGTCGACGGTGGCCGGGGTCAGGTTGCCGGTGGCCTCCTCGACGTCCGCGAAGACCGGGTCCGCCCCCACGTAGCGCACCGCGTTGGCGGTGGCGATGAAGGACAGCGAGGGGACGACCACCTCGTCGCCGGGGCCGAGGTCCAGGGCGATCAGCGACAGGTGCAGGGCGGCCGTGCACGAACTCACCGCGATGCCGTGCTCCGCCCCCACCCGCTCGGCGAAGGCGCGCTCGAACGCCGCGACCCGCGGCCCCTGGGCCACCCAGCCGGAGAGCACCGCCTCGGAGGCGGCCCGCGCCTCCTCCTCGCCCAGCCACGGGACCATGACCGGAATGCGGGCCGGGACGGTGCCCGTCGCGCCCGCGCTCATCGGGCGGTCCCGGCGGAAGCGGTGGGCCCGGTGGTCCCGGCGGACCCGGCGGACCCGGCGGGCCCGACCCCCGCGGCGCCGGCGGGCCGGCCGGCGTGCGCGGCGTCGGCGGCCCGCTCGGCCCGCCACCACTCCACCAGGTCGCGCAGCCCGGTCCGCAGGTCGATCCGTGCCGTGAACCCGAGGCGCTCCGCGGTGCGCGAGACCTCCGCGAGGCGCCGGGTCACCCCGTTGACCGCGCGGGCCGGTCCGTGCACCGGGACCAGGTGGGACGCGTCCATCGCCTCCAGCAGCCCGTGCGCGAGGTCGAGCAGGCTGGTCTCGGTGCCGCCGGCCACGTTGAAGACCTCGTCCGTCAGCTCCGACTCGGCAGCCAGCAGATTGGCCCGCGCGATGTCCCTGACGTCGACGAAGTCCATGGTCTGGGCGCCGTCCCCCAGGATCAGCGGCGGCTCGCCCGCCGTGATCCGCTCCATCCAGCGGATGAGCACCTCGGTGTACAGCCCGTGGATGTCCATCCGGGGCCCGTACACGTTGAAGTAGCGCAGGACCAGGTAGTCCAGGCCGTACATGGAGTGGAAGCTGCGCAGCACGCCCTCGTTGAAGGCCTTCGCCGCGCCGTAGAAGGTGTCGTTGTTGTACGGGTGGTGCCGCTCGGTGGTCGGGAAGGTCTCCGCGAGGCCGTAGACCGAGGCCGAGGACGAGGCGATCACCTTCCCGACCCCGGCGGCGGCCGCCGCCTCCAGCACGTTGAACGTGCCGTCCACCAGGACCTCGTTGGCCAGCCGCGGCTCTTCCGCGCACTGGGTGATCCGGATGGCGGCCATGTGGAAGACCAGGTCCGCGCCCTCCGTCGCCTTGCGCACCGCGGCCACGTCGCGGATGTCGCCCTCGACGACCTCCACCAGGCCGCTCGGCAGGGCGCGGGCCAGGTTGGCGGCGCGCCCCCGTACGAAGTTGTCGAGCACCACGATCTCGCGTGCCCCGTTGTCGACCAGCAGGTCCACCAGGTTCGAGCCGATGGTGCCCGCTCCGCCGGTGACCAGGATCTTCTTGCCTCGTACGCTGCTCAACGCCCTGCTCCTACCGAGTCGGTCATCGTGTGTCTCCGGCTGTGCCCGGCCGGGCGGTGTACTGCCCGGCGCGCGGCCGGGCGGGCGGGCGGACGGTCAGCGCCCGGTGCGCAGTCCGACGACCGCACCCCGGAACTCCAGGCTCCGCGAGGCCGCTTCGAGGATGTCGAGCACCTGCAGGCCGGCCCGGCCGTCGGTGAGGGCGGGCCGGCCGGTCGTGATCGCGGCGGCGAACTCCTCGACCATGCTGCGCAGGGCCTCCTTCTCGCCGAGCGCGGGCGCCACCATGTCCCCGGACCGGTAGGAGACGAGCATGTCGCGCCGCTCGTCCACGCCGATCTCCTGCGGGGCGGTGAGGTCCACGCCCCGGTCGAAGACCGCGACGCGCTGAGCCGGGTTGAGGTCGTCCCACACCAGCGTCCGCTTCGACCCGCCCACCATGGTGGTGCGCACCTTGGTCGGGGACAGCCAGTTGACGTGGACGTGGGCGATGGCGCCGGTGTTGAGCTGGAGCGTCAGATAGGCGACGCAGGACTGCCCGGCCCCGATCGGGTCGGCGCCGTGTGCGGCGACGGCGACCGGACGGACGTGGTCCGGGAGGATGAAGTCGAGGACGGAGAGGTCGTGGGGAGCGAGGTCCCACAGCACGTCGACGTCCTTCTGCACCAGGCCCAGGTTGATCCGGACCGAGTCGAAGAACTGGATGTCGCCGAGTTCCCCGGAGCGGACCATCTCCCGGATGCGGGCCACCGCCGGGGTGTAGCAGTAGGTGTGGTCGCACATCAAGGTGAGGCCGCGTTCCGCCGCCTCGTCCACCAGCCGCAGCCCGTCCTCGTACGTGGCGGCGAGCGGCTTCTCCACGAGGACGTGCTTGCCGGCGCGCAGGGCGGCGAGGGCGACGTCGAGGTGCGTACCGGCCGGTGTGGCCACGGCCACCGCGTCGACGGCCGGATCGGCGAGGACCGCCGCGTAGTCGGAGGTCGCCTGGACGGTGGAGTACCCGCCGAGCACCTGCCGGGCCCGGTCCACGTCCAGGTCGCAGAGCCAGCGGAGCCGGAACTCCGCGCACGACTGGAAGTTGCGGACCAGGTTGGGGCCCCAGTAGCCGGCGCCGACCACGGCGACGCCTAACGGCCCGGAGGGCCCCCGGCCGGCGGCGCCGGCCTCCTGCCCCGCGTCCTTCGCGGTGTTCTCCACAGCGTTCCCCTTCCCTCCGCGCACGCCTGCCGGCGTGTCGACAACTCGTGGCCGGGACGCGTGCGAGGGAAGGGGGAAGGAGGTGCCGTCGACGGCAGGCCGGACGCGTGCGCGACCGTGCCCGACCCGTCCGACGGCGATGGCCCCCCACGACCGATGCCCTGCGTGCTTCCGCGTGCCCCGCCCCCCGGCCGTCCGGCACCCCGCGTGCCGGTCCGACCACGGGCCGGGCTGCCCGTTCCCCCGAGCAGCCGGACCCGCCATGCCCCCATCTGTCGTGCGGACCGGATCGGTCCCGGCGTCGCCGAAGCGCGCCGAATCCGGTCGGCTCCGCACAATCTAGACCACCGGGCCTACCTCCGTGGGGAGTTGGGGGAAACAACCGATGCCGTGGTTCGAGCATGCATACTGCCCGGGTGACCAGCATCGTGATACCGGCGCACAACGAGGGCCGGGTCATCGGCCGTCTCCTCGACGCGCTCCTGGCCGACCCCCCGGACTCCGGCACCGACATCGTCGTCGTGTGCAACGGCTGCACCGACGACACCGCCCGGGTGGCCGCCGCACGCGGCCCCCGCGTACGGGTGGTCGAGATCCCGACCCCCTCCAAGCACGCGGCCCTGCGGGTCGGGGACGAGCACGCGCGAGGCTTCCCCCGGCTCTACGTCGACGCCGACGTGGTGGTCGGGGCCGCCGACGTGCGCGCCCTGGCCGGAGCCCTGGCCCGGAACCCGGGCCTGCTCGCCGCCGCTCCGGGCCGCGACATCCCGCTGGCCGGCTGCGCCTGGCCGGTGCGGGCGTACTACCGGGTGTGGCAGCGGCTCCCGGCGGTCCGCGAGGGCCTGTTCGGGCGGGGGGTCATCGCGGTGTCCGAGCCGGGGCACGCCCGGATCGCCGCGCTGCCCCCGCTGATGGCCGACGACCTCGCCGCGTCCCTCGCCTTCGGCCCGGGGGAGCGGCGCGTCGTCGAGGCGGCCCGGGTCGTCGTCCACCCGCCGCGCACCTGGTCGGACCTGATCAAGCGGCGCATCCGGGCGGTGACCTCCTCCGCGGAGGTCGAACGCTTCCAGGCCGCGCACCCGGCCGGCGGACCGGACGCCGGTATGGACGGTACGGTCGGGAAGGGCCGGGCGGTCGGGAAGGGCCGGGCGGGCGCGTCCGTGCCGTCCGCACGCACCGGCGCCGCCGACCTGCGCGCCCTGCTGAGGGCCCGGCCGGGGCTGTTCCCGGCGGTCGTGGTCTTCGTCGCGGCGGCCGTCGCCGCCCGCCGCGGGGCGCGCGGAGCCATCCGGAGCGGGGACTTCTCCACCTGGCTGCGGGACGAGAGCAGCCGCGGGGTCTGAGGGGCGCGGAAGCGGCCGAACGACCACGTAATCACGCCGTACGCACGGCAGTTGGCCCGTACACCCACTAGGGTTCCCCCCGCACCTCCGAGTGTCCGGGACCGCCGTCGTCGGGAGCTCCAGAGCATGTACCTCGCGGACCGTTCCGCGCCCGCCGACGCGAAGACGGCGCCGGGCCGCAGCGCCGGGCGGACCCGCGCGGTCGCCCCGGCCGTCCTCGCGCTGGGCACGGTCAGCCTCATCACCGACATCTCCTCGGAGATGGTCACCGCCGTCCTGCCCCTCTACCTGATCGCGGGGCTGGGGCTGAGCCCCCTCGGCTTCGGCGCGCTCGACGGCCTCTACAACGGCGTCAGCGCCCTGGTCCAGCTGACCGGCGGGCACCTCGCCGACCGGGTCCGCAACCACAAGCTGATCGCCGGGCTCGGCTACGGCCTCTCGGCCCTGTGCAAGCCGATGCTGCTGTTCGCCCACAGCCTCGGCCCGGTGGGCGTGGTCCTCGCGCTGGAACGCACCGGCAAGGGGCTGCGCACGGCCCCGCGCGACGCGCTCATCTCCCTCTCCACACCGGTCGGGTCCCAGGGCCGGGCCTTCGGCGTCCACCGGGCCATGGACACCACCGGCGCCCTCCTCGGCCCCCTCGCCGCCTTCCTCATCCTGAACGCGGCGGTCGACGGCTACGACGCCGTCTTCGGGGTCAGCGCGTGCATCGCCGTACTCGGCGTCGTGGTGCTCGTCCTGTTCGTACCGGGCCCCTCGGCCGACGGCATGCCCCCGCCGGCCCCGCCCCGCACCGCCCCCGCCCCGGGCGCACCACTCGCGGGCCCCGTTCCCGCCCCCCGCCCTGCCCCGGCGGCCCGCAGCACCCCCGCGGCTCCCGCAACCGCTGCCCCCGGCGCCCCCGCGCTGCCCGACGCCCCCGCGGCCCGTGCCGCCGGGGCGGCCGCAGCGCCGCGGTCCGCAGCGGAGCCCTATGCTGCGGAGCCCCCCGCTGCGCGGCCCCCCGCGGTGAACGTGCGCGAGGCGCTGGGCCTGCTGCGCCTGCCCCGGCTGCGCGCCCTCGCGCTCTGCGCCGCCCTGCTGGGCCTGACCACCGTCAGCGACGCCTTCGTGTACCTGCTGCTCCAGGAGCGCGCGGGCGTCGGCGACCGGTGGTTCCCGCTGCTGCCGCTCGGCACCGCCGCCGTGTTCCTGCTGCTGGCCGTGCCCGCCGGGGCCCTCGCCGACCGGATCGGCAGGCGCACCGTCTTCCTCGCCGGCCACGCCCTGCTGCTCGCCGCGTACGGACTGCTGCTCGGGGCCCCCGGCCCGTCGGCCCTGCCCTACCTCGTGCTCGCCCTGCACGGCATGTTCTACGCCGCCACCGACGGCGTGCTGCCCGCCGCCGTCGCCGCCACCGTGCCCGCCCGGCTGCGGGGCACCGGCCTCGCCCTGGTCGGCACCGGCCAGGCGCTGGCCCGCTTCGGCTGCTCGCTGGCCTTCGGCGGCGCGTGGACCCTGTGGGGCACCGGCCCCGCTCTCGCCGCCGCCGCGGGCGGGCTGCTCTGCTGCGCGGTCGCCGCCGGGTTCGTGCTGCGTCCGACGGCTCCCGGGCGCGTCCCCGAAGACGCGCCCGAGAGCGCCCCACGGATCGCCCCCGAAGACGCCCTCGACCCGACCCGTAGCCCCCGAGGATCCCGATGACGCGCTCACGCCGCCTGCTCGTACTCGCACTGGCGGTGGTCCTCCTCGCGGGGGCCGGCGCCGCGCTCGTCCTGCGCGCCGCGGCCCGCGCCGACCGGACCCAGGAGGGCGACCCGACGGTCGCCCAGGGCCCGGTCACCCTCGCCCGCCACGACGGCCTGGCCTTCCTCAACGCCGCCCAGGGGCCCCACCGCGGCGCCCTCGTCTCGGTCCCGGCCGCGGCGCCCCGGGCGGCGCGCACCGCCTCGGGGCTCACCTGCCGGCGCTTCCACGCCGCGGCGGGCACCGGGGTGTGCCTGAACTCCAGTCCCGGTGCGCTCGCGCAGGACAACCGCGCCGTGATCGTCGACGCCGAGCTGCGGACACAGCGGAGCTTCCCGCTGGCCGGCACCCCCTCCCGGGCCCGGGTCTCCCCGAGCGGCCGCTTCGCCGCCTGGACCGTCTTCGTCTCCGGCGAGTCCTACGGAGCCGCCTTCTTCTCGACCCGCACCGCGATCGTGGACACCCGCACCTGGGCCCTCGAACCGGACCTGGAGAAGTTCTCCGTCGTACTGGACGGCCGGCCGTACAGCGCGGCGGACGTGAACCTCTGGGGGGTCACCTTCGCCGGGGACGACGACACCTTCTACGCCACCCTCGGCACCGGCGGCCAGACCTACCTGGTCAGGGGGTCCGTCGCGCGGCGCAGTGTCACCACCCTCGCGCGGAACGTCGAGTGCCCGTCGCTGTCCCCGGACGGGACCCGCGTCGCGTACAAGAAACGGGTGATGCGCGGCGCCTCGCTCTGGCGGGAACACGTCCTCGACCTGCGCACGCTGCGCGAGCAGCCGCTCGCGGAGAGGCGCAGCGTGGACGACCAGGCCCTGTGGCTCGACGACCGCACCCTCGCCTACGCGCTGCCGGCCGAGGGCTCGGTGGACACCACGGACCTGTGGACGGTCCCGGCCGACGGCACGGGCGCGCCGGGCATCCTGACCCCCGCCGCCTCCTCCCCGACCCGTCTCGGCTGACGGCTCCCGACCCGCCTCGACGGACCGGCCAGCCCGTGAGAATCGTTACATTCGCCCCGATTTCCCCTGTTCGGCGCGCATCATTGTTCGGGTCATTGCCGTATACGGCCGCTACCGCGGCCCGCGCCGCGCAACCACCGGCGGGCGCCACAGGGAGAGACATGGGACGCGCGGGCAGCTGGAAGGCCAACTGGCGGATCGCCCTGCCGGTGGCGGGCGGAGCCGTCGTACTCGGGCTGGGCGGCCTCTACGTCACCGGACTCGTGACGGGCGGCGACGTGGACGAGGGCACGCACGTCCGCGGCGTGGACATCGGGGGCATGAGCCGCGCCGAGGCGCACCGGGTCCTGACCACGGAGCTCGGGCCAAGCGCCGCGGCTCCCGTGGCCGTGCGGATCGGGGACCGCGTCGAGCACGCCGAGCCGGCCGCGCTCGGCCTGTCCCTCGACACGGGGGCGACCGTCGACCGCGCCGCACACACGGGACGCGGGCCGGTCGCCGTCATCGGCCGGCTCTTCGCCTCCGGTGAGCGGGAGGTCGAGCCCGTGATCCGGATGGACGAGCGCACCGCCCGCGCCGCCGTCGGGCGCCTCGCCGCGGCGACGGAACAGCAGGTCCGGGACGGGGCGATCGCGTTCGAGAAGGGGGAGCCCAAGGCGGTCACCCCGCAGACCGGCGTGTCCCTGGTCGAGGACCGGGCCGTCAGCACCCTCCGCGAGGCGTACCTGCGGGGGGACGCCGGACCCGTCGTGCTGCCGGTCGAGCGGACCCCGCCGCGCGTCGGAGCCGAGGAGACCGGGCGGGCGCTGCGGCAGTTCGCACAGCCGGCGATGTCGGCCCCCGTCACGCTCGACGTCGCGGGCAAGCGCATATCCATCGGCCCCGCCGTGCTCGGCGAGCACCTGACGATGAAGGCCGACGACGGCAACCGCCTCGTGCCGGCCCTCGACTCCAAGGGCCTGCTCGCCGACCCGGTCGTGGCCCGCCCGGTCGGGCAGGCCGCCCGGGCGCCGCGCGACGCCGACCTCGGTCTCGACGCCGCCGGCCGGGTGGTGGTCGAGGACGAGAGCCGCGCGGGGCGGAAGGTCACGGAGGCGGCGCTCGGCCAGGCCGTGCTGCCGCTGCTGACGCGCTCCGGCCCGGCCCGTACCGGCGAGGTCGCCACCGTGGCCGTCCCGCCGGACCTCACCGGCGACGAGGCGCGGCGGCTCGGCATCAAGGAGAAGGTCTCCTCCTTCACCGTGACCTTCCCGTCCGCTCCGTACCGCACCACCAACATCGGCCGGGCCGTCGAGCTCATCAACGGCTCCGTGGTCCGCCCGGGGGAGGAGTGGAGCTTCAACCGCACCGTCGGCGAGCGGACCCCGGAGAACGGCTTCGTCGACGGCATCATGATCAATGACGGGCAGTACGTGAAGTCGCCCGGCGGCGGGGTCTCGGCGGTCGCCACCGCCATGTACAACGCCGCGTTCTTCGCGGGCGTCAAGCCCGTCGAGCACGGAGCCCACTCCTTCTACATCGAGCGCTACCCGGAGGGCCGGGAGGCCACCGTCGCCTGGGGCACCCTCGACCTGCGCTGGATCAACGACACCGGCCACGCCCTCTACGTCCAGGCGCAGTCCACCGACACGTCGCTGACGATCACCCTGCTGGGCACGAAGAAGTACGACGAGATACGCGCGACCAAGGGGCCGCGCACCGCCGTCACGCCGCCCGGAAAGCGCACGGGCAGCGGCCCGACGTGCGAGGTGCAGACCCCCCTCGAAGGCTTCGACGTGACCGTCGGGCGCGTCTTCGTCCAGGGAGGCCGGGACGTCAGGCGCGAGGAGTTCACGACGCACTACACGCCGCGCGACGAGGTCACCTGCACCCCCGAGGCGCCGTCCGCACCGCCGTCCCCGCAGAAGCCGTCGTCCCCGAAGGCCCCGGCAGCCCCGGCCGTCCTGGCAGCCCCGGCCGCCGCGGCCGTCCAGGCCCGTCACACCGGCTGACGCCCCGCGCCGGCGGCGGCCCGGCCGTCCCGGGGGCGTACGGCAGGTGGCCTCCGGGAGACGAAAATGTGCGTGCCGGGGGCCGCGGGCGCCCGGAAGTGCTACAACTGGGTGCGTGACCCTTCCTCGCCTTCCGTGCCGGGCACATCGGTGCGGTCACCTCTAGGCATCAGGTTCCGAAGCGTCGCCGGACAGGTGTTCGTCCTCCAGGTGGCGATCGTGGTGTTGCTCGCGGCCGCCGCCCTGCTGGCCCTGGTGCTCCAGTCGCGGCACGACATCGACCGGGAGGCGCGCAACCGCTCCGTCTCCGTCGCCGAGACCTACGCCCACTCGCTCGGGCTCCAGGCCGCACTGGAGACGTCCGACCCGTCCGCCATCCTCCAGCCCAACGCCGAGGCCGCGCGCAAGGCGGCCGGGGTGGACTTCATCGTCGTGATGGACACCAACGGCATCCGGTACACCCACCCCAAGCCGGACCGCATCGGCAAGCGGTTCGTCGGAACCATCGAGCCGTCGCTCGCCGGCCGGGTCCACGTCGAGAGCGTGGAGGGTCCGCTCGGCAAGGAGATCCAGGCCGTGGTGCCCGTCACCGCGCCCGACGGCCGGGTCGTCGCCCTCGTCTCCGCGGGCCTCACGGTCAAGAACGTGACCGGGGTCGTCGACCGCCAGCTCCCCGTCATCCTCCTCGCCATCGCGACCGGCCTGGCGCTCGCCACCGGCGGCACCGCGCTGATCAGCCGACGGCTGCGCCGCCAGACCCACGGGCTCGGCACGCAGGAGATGACCCGCATGTACGAGCACCACGACGCGGTGCTGCACGCCGTCCGCGAAGGGGTGCTGATCACCGACGCCGACCGGCTGCTGCTGCTCGCGAACGACGAGGCCAAACGCCTGCTGGGCCTCCCCGAGGACGCCGAGGGCCGCTACGTCGGGGACGTGCCGGGACTGGACCGCCGGATGGCGGACCTGCTGCTGTCCGGACGGACGGCCACCGACGAGGTGCTGGAGGCCGGAGACCGGCTGCTCGTGGTCAACCAGCGGCCCACGCACCCCGGCGGCCGGCCCGAGGGCGCCGTGGTCACGATCCGCGACTCCACCGAGATGCAGGTGCTCACCAGCCGCGCGGACACCGCCCGCCGACGGCTCAAGCTGCTGTACGACGCCCGCGGCGACGTCGGCACCACCCTCGACGTGGTCCGGACCGCCGAGGAACTCGCCGCCGTGGCCGTCCCCCGCTTCGCGGACTTCGTCACCGTCGACCTGGCCGACCCGGTGCTGGGCGGCGACGAGCCCGGCCCGGGCGCCGACATGCGGCGCACCGCGGTCAGCGGCATCCGCGCCGACCACCCCCTCTACCCGTGCGGAAGCCTGATCGACTTCCTGCCGTCCACCCCCCAGGCCCGCGGCTACGGCACCGGTGAGGCGGAGCTGGTGCCCGACCTGGCCCGCGCGCCGGGGTGGCAGGCCCAGGACCCGCCCCGGGCGCGGGCCATCGTCGACTACGGGATCCACTCGCTCATCGCGGCCCCGCTGACGGCCCGCGGCGTCGTGCTGGGGGTGGTCAACTTCTGGCGGTCGCAGAAACCGGAGCCCTTCGACGAGGACGAGCTGTCGCTGGCCGAGGAACTGGTCGCCCGGGCGGCGGTCAGCATGGACAACGCCCGCCGCTACACCCGGGAGCACGCCCTCGCCGAAACGCTCCAGCGCAGCCTGCTGCCGCGGGCCCTGCCCGAGCAGAACGCCGTGGACGTGGCGCACTACTACCTGCCCGCCCAGTCGGGGGTGGGCGGCGACTGGTTCGACGTGATCCCGCTGCCCGGCAGCAGGGTCGCCCTCGTCGTCGGGGACGTCGTGGGGCACGGCCTGCACGCCGCGGCCACCATGGGCCGGCTGCGCACGGCGGTCCACAACTTCTCCTCCCTCGACCTGCCGCCCGACGAGATCCTGGCCCGCCTGGACGACCTGGTCCAGCGCATCGACCACGACGGGGACGGCGACGGGGACGTGGCGATGGGCGGCGTCCTGGGCGCGACCTGCCTCTACGCCGTCTACGACCCGGTGTCCCAGCGCTGCACGGTCGCCCGCGCGGGCCATCTGCCGCCCCTCGTGGTTTCCCCCGACGGCACCACCGAGATCGTCGAGCTGCCGGCCGGGCCCCCGCTGGGCCTGGGCGGCATGCCGTTCGAGACGGCGGAGCTGTACCTGGCGGAAGGCAGCCAGCTCGTCCTGTACACGGACGGACTGGTCGAGGAGCGGACCCGCGACATCGGCGAGGGGCTGGAGCTGCTGCGCAGGGCGCTCAGCCATCCCGAGCGCGACCCCCAGGAGAGCTGCCGGGCCGTGCTCGAACTCCTGCTCCCGACCCGGCCCACCGACGACGTGGCGCTGCTCATCGCCCGGACCCGGACCCTCGGCCCGGACCGGGTCGCGCTCTGGGACGTGCCGTTCGAGCCGAGTGCCGTCGGCGCCACGCGGAACGCCGCGGCGAAGAAGCTCGACGAGTGGGGCCTGACGGAGCTGGGCTTCGGCACGGAACTGATCCTGAGCGAACTGATCACCAACGCCCTGCGCCACGGCAGCGCCCCGGTGCGCGTACGCCTGCTCTACGACCGCACCCTGACCTGCGAGGTGTGGGACGGCAGCAGTACCGCCCCGCACCTGAGGTACGCCGCCACGATGGACGAGGGAGGGCGCGGACTGTTCCTGGTGGCGCAGCTCAGCGAGCACTGGGGCACCCGGTACACGCCCGAGGGCAAGGTGATCTGGGCCGAGCAGCAGCTGCCCGGCACGCCGGGCGCCGCGGAACCGGACCTGACGGCCCTCCTGGACGTGGACCCCCTCTGAGGCCCTCCGAGGTCCGCCTCTGCGGCCCGCCCCCTGCGGCCGACCCGCACCCGCCCCGCCTCCCGGCGACGGCGGCGGGCGGGGGAGGGCAGGGGAGGACGGGGGAGGGATCTCCGGCGGGGAGGCCTCTCAGGGCAGGTCCGCCGCTTCCCGGCCGGGCCGGACCGGGCGGAGCCGGGACAGGCTGCCCTCCCCGCCCTCGGTGCCCTCCTTGATCGTCTGCGCGCGGTCCATCCGGGACCAGCCCGCACCGGCCTCCGCGTTGACCTCCTCGCGCACGTCCCTGATTCCGTAGTGCCCGAAGAGCTCCTCCTCCTCCGCGACGGACAGGACGTTCCCGCAGTCCAGCGCCGCGCAGGGGGCCGATTCAATGAGGGCCACCGGGTACGGAACCACCAGGAGGCCGTCCTCCAGCACCGCCCGGCGCAGGGGTACGAAGACCCCGCCGAGCCCCGAGGCCCGGTCGACGATCCGCACCCATTCCGGCCTGCCGGTGGTGTCGTCGACCAGGACGTACTCCACCAGGCCGATCCGCTGGCCCCCGTCGGTGCGGGCCGTGCAGCCGGCCATGGCCGCGAGCTGTTCCTGAGTGATCACTGCGTCTCCTCGTCTCTCCTGCCGCGCGCCTGTCACCCGTCGGCTACCCCTGACCCGGCCCGTGAAAAGCAGCGGCGGCGCCTTGCCCGCTCCCCGGCCGGGGCCGCGGCGAATGCGTAATCGAAGGGTGTGAGCGGGAAATACCGGGGAAGGCGATGCCTCGGAGGTTGATAATCATGGTTCCCCTGCTTCTTGTTCTTCTGCTGGCCCTGATTCTTTTCGGTGCGGGTTTCGCCGTGAAGATTCTCTGGTGGGTGGCGATCGCGGTCCTGATCCTGTGGCTGATCGGTTTCGTCGCCCGTCCGAAGGGCAGTAGCGGCCGCTGGTACCGCTGGTAGCGGACCCGGCCTCGGACTCCGCGCCCCGCCCGGGCGAATGGATCGCCGGGCGCGGGGCAAGCGGAATTCAGGCGGCCAACGAAAAGCCGCCGCGCACGACATCACGACATACGGAAAAGAGGATGACGGAAGGCGATCCCCGCCGTCATCCGTTGACCGGAGGAGTTGTTTTCGCGTGACTGAGCATGTGTGGAGTTACCAGTCGACCGCCGGCCACCTGGCCGGTACCGATCTGACCGGTTACAAGGTCGAGGCGACCGACGGCAGCATCGGCAAGGTCGACAAGCACTCCGACGAGGTCGGTGACGCCTACCTGGTCGTGGACACCGGCGTCTGGATCTTCGGCAAGGAGGTCCTGCTCCCGGCGAGCACGGTGACCCGTGTCGACCCGGCCGAGGAGAAGGTCTACGTCGACCGCACCAAGGAACAGATCAAGGACGCCCCGGAGTTCCACCGGGACAAGCACCTGGGTGACAGCGGCTACCGCGAGGAGCTGGGCACCTACTACGGCACCGGCGCCCCCTTCGGCGGCCGCCCCGCCTGATCCCCGCACGCGTACGGGCCCGGACTCATCGAGTCCGGGCCCGTACGCGTGCCGCCGTCGTGCGTCGCGCCGTGTCAGGGGCGGCTGGTGAGGTAGCCGCCCATGGTGGTGAAGTACTCGGTCGCCGGCAGCTCGCGGCCGTCCTCGGTGCGTACGCGGGTGACGGCCAGGGCGTGGTTGCGGCCCGTGCGGGCGTCGGCTCCGGCCACGATGGCCACGCCCTCGCCCTCGCGGTAGAAGATGCGGCCGGGGGTGCCGCCGTAGCGGCCCTCGGAGACGACCGCGGCCAGGATCTCCAGGCGCTTGCCCTTGTGGAAGGTGAAGGCGCTCGGGTAGGGGGCGGACTGGGCGCGCACCAGGCGCTCCAGGACCTCCGCCGGCCAGTTCCAGTCGATCCGGATGTCCTCTTCGGCGCGCTTGTGGAAGAAGCTCGCGTTCGACCGGTCCTGCTTGGTGAACTCGGTCTCGCCGGCGGCGATGCGGTCCAGCGCGCCGACGGTGACCGGGGCGATCAGGTCGACCGTCTTGTGGAAGAGGTCGGTGGCCGTGTCGGCCGGCCCGACGGGGACCGCCTGCTGGAGCACGATGTCGCCGGCGTCGAGCACGTCGTCCATCATGTGCGCGGTGACGCCCACTTCGGGCTCTCCGTTGATCAGGGCCCAGATCAGCGGGGAGAAGCCGGCGTACTTCGGCAGCAGCGAGTCGTGGATGTTGAGGGTGCCGTGCGGGGGCAAGTCGTAGATGCGCGACGGGATGTACGTCCGCCAGTTGTTCGCCACGATGATGTCCGGGGCGGCTTCCTTGAGCCGCGCGAAGAGCTCTTCGTCGTCGGGGCGGTTGCGGATGACCACGGGGACGCCGTGTTCGGCGGCGAGGTCCGCGACCGAGTCGCTCCAGATCTTCTCGTAGGCGTGCTCGCTCTTGGGGTGGGTCACGACCATCACCACATCGTGCTCGGAGTCCAGGAGCGCTTGCAGGGTGCGGTGGCCCCAGGTCTGATAACCGAACATGACGACCCGCATGGGGTTCCTCCTCAGTAGGCGATTGATCACGAGAAAGTAAAGCAAGCCTTACCTAAGGATGCAACGTGCCCCATTCTAGGCGGTGTTTGAAGCCCTAACCGGCGGTTTGTCGGTTTTGTCTGGTCGACAGGGTGGCGAGATCAGGTTAGCTTTACCTAAGTTCGCATGGTCCACCGCTCGTCGGTGCGCCCTGCTCCAGACTTTTCTTCGACGCCACACAGGCGGCTGTCCCGCATGATCGGAGTGACATGTCACAGGCTCTTCCTGCTGACGCACCGGTGATCCACGACCTCATAGGCATCGGCTTCGGCCCGTCCAATGTGGCCATGGCGATCGCGCTCACCGAGCACAACGCACGCGTCGACAGGCAAGAGGCGGTGACTGCTCACTTCTTCGAGCAGCAGCCCCGTTTCGGCTGGCACCGCGGCATGCTGTTCGACGACGCCACCATGCAGGTCTCCTTCCTCAAGGACCTGGTGACGCTGCGCAATCCGGCCAGTGAGTTCAGCTTCCTGTGCTACCTGCAGAGCAAGGGCCGGCTGATCGACTTCGTCAACCACAAGAACCTCTTCCCGCTGCGCGTCGAGTTCCACGACTACTTCGAGTGGGCCGCGGCCAAGGTCGACGACATGGTGTCCTACGGGCACGAGGTCGTCTCCGTACGGCCCGTCGTGCGCGACGGCGTGGTGGAGTACGTGGACGTCACGGCCCGCTCCGGGTCCGAAACGGTGGTCCACCGGGCCCGCAACCTGGTCATCGGCACGGGCCTTCGGCCGTACATGCCCGAGGGCGTCGAGCGCACCGAGCGCGTGTGGCACAACTCCGACCTGCTGCGCCGGGTGGCCGACCTGGAGGGCACTGACCCCTCCCGCTTCATCGTGGTCGGCGCCGGCCAGAGCGCCGCGGAGAACGTGGCCTTCCTGCACCGGCGCTTCCCCGAGGCCGAGGTGTGCGCGGTGTTCGCCCGCTACGGCTACAGCCCCGCGGACGACAGCAAGTTCGCCAACCGGATCTTCGACCCCGCCGCGGTGGACGAGTACTACACGGCCCCGGGCGCGGTGAAGAACAAGCTGATGGACTACCACGGCAACACCAACTACTCCGTGGTGGACATCGACCTGATCGACGACCTGTACCGCCAGTCGTACCAGGAGAAGGTCCTCGGCGAGGAGCGGCTCCGCTTCCTCAACGTGTCCCGGCTCTCCGACGTGGTCGAGACGTCCGACGGCGTCCTGGCGACCGTCGAGTCGCTCGTCTCCGGCGAGAAGACCCCGCTGGACGCCGACGTCGTGGTCTACGCGACGGGTTACCGTCCCGCCGACGCCCTCGGGCTCCTCGGCGAGGTCGAGGGCTACTGCCACCGCGACGACGAGGGACGCGTCAGCGTCGAGCGGGACTACCGCATCACGACCGACCCCGCGCTCCGCTGCGGCATCTACCTCCAGGGCGGGACCGAGCACACGCACGGCATCACCTCGTCCCTGCTGTCGAACACCGCCATCAGGGTCGGCGAGATCCTGGACTCGGTGATCGACAGGACCCCTAAGCCGGCCGAGGAGTCCCGGCGGGTCGCCGACGGGATCGGCACCTCCCGCTAGGCACACCCCGACTCGTCTCCATCCCGTCCCGTCTCCACCCCGTCTTCACCCCGTCTCCTGCCCGGTGGCGCCCCGCTGCCGGCGGGAGACGAGGCATGCACCGTGAACACCCCGTGAAAGGAAAGCCCGTGTCCGCTGGCACCCGCCCCGCGCTGACGAGGATCGTCAGAAACCTCCCCCGTGTGGCCGTCGCCGCCGCCGCGGCACTCGTCCTGAGTGCCTGCGGGAGCGGTGGCGAGAAGACCGAGTCCACGCCGTCCGCAGGGGCGAGCGCGAAGTCCGCGGCCTTCCCGGTCACCGTCGAGCACAAGTACGGCAGCACGACGATCACCGCCGAGCCGAAGAAGGTCGTGACCCTCGGCCTGTCCGACCAGGACGCGGTGCTGGCCCTCGGCGTGAAGCCGGTCGGTTCGGTGGCCTGGTTCAAGGAGGAGCCGTACGGCAAGTGGCCGTGGGTGAAGGACCTGTGGGGCTCCACGCCGCCGCAGGTCGTGGGCGAGCGCGACGAGTACAACATGGAGAAGATCGCGGCCCTCAAGCCCGACCTGATCATCGCCCAGTACTCGGGCATGAAGAAGGAGCAGTACGACACCCTGTCCAAGATCGCCAAGGTCGTCGCCCAGCCCAAGGGCGCCGAGGACTACCAGGCGACGTGGCAGGTCATGACCCAGCAGATCGGCAAGGCGCTGGGCAAGGACGCCGAGACCGAGAAGCTGATCGCCGGCATCGACGGGCGCTTCAAGGCCGTCCGGGACAAGCACCCGGAGTGGAAGGGCAAGACGGTCGCGGTCGGCGAGCCCTACGAGCCCGGCAAGTTCTCCGCGTTCTCGCCGCAGGACCCGAAGCTCATCTTCCTGAGCGAGATGGGCTTCACCACCTCCGAGGCCTACCGCACCGCGCTGGGCAAGGAGAACATCGCCGACCTCAGCTCCGAGCGCTTCGACGTCATGGAGGCCGACCGCACGGTCTGGCTGGGGACCGCCGACACCGAGGCGGCCATGAAGGCCGACCCGCTGTACGCCAAGACCAAGGTCAACCAGGAGAAGCGCGACCTCTTCCTGCCCTACGACAGCCCGGACATCGGCGCCGCGCTCTCCTTCAACACCGTGCTGAGCATTCCGTACGCCATCGACCAGGTCGTCCCGAAGCTCGAAGCCATCAAGTAACCCCCACTGACGCAGGACCAGGGAAAGGCCTTCTGAACGATGCGTGACACCGAGTCGGACCGGACTCCTGCCGCCGGGACACCCGTCACCGGTGGACAATCGGGAATCTGGCTCGCCCAGCAGATCGAGCCCGACAGTTCGGCCTTCAACGTGTCGTTCACCCTGGATCTGCGCGGTGACGTCGACCTCGACCGCCTGTCCGCCGCCGTGCGGCAGGTGGTCGAGGAGGCTGACTGCCTCCACGTCGTCTTCGAGACCGCCGAGGACGGCAGTCCCCGCCAGCTGCCCCGCCGCATGCCCGCCGACGTCACCGTCGTCGACCTGCGCGCGGACGCCGACCCGGAGGACGCCGCCTGGGAGTGGATGGGCGCCCGCCGGGCCCTCCCCCTCGCCCTCGCGGACGGCCCGCTGTTCTCGCACACCCTGCTCCGGCTCGCCGACGACCGGGTGCTGTGGCACCAGTGCTACCACCACCTCGTCATCGACGGCCAGAGCATCGGCCTGCTCTCCCGGCGGGCCGGCGAGATCTACTCCGGAGCCCCGGACACCGCGCCCGCGGACTGGGACGTGACCCGGCTCGCCGCGTCCGAGGCGGCCTACCGGGCCTCCGAGGAGTACGCCGCGGACCGCGCGTACTGGCTGGAGCGGCTCGCCGGCCGCCCCCAGCCGGTCCGCCTGGTCGAGCCCGGCCAGAAGCTCATCACGCGCCGCTACCGGCGCACCACCGAACTCTCCGCGGCCGGCACCGAACGCCTCAGGGCCGCCGCCCGCGCGTCCGGGGTCCGGCTGTCCGGACTGCTGATCGCCGCCGTGGCCGCCTACCTGCACCGGACCACCGGGGAACAGGACCTGGTGCTGGGCCTGCCCGTCACCACCCGCCGGGACCGCGCCATCCTGGGCGTCCCCGGCATGGTCTCCAACATCGTGCCGCTGCGGCTGACCGTGCGACCCGGGACGACGGTCGCCGAGCTGCTCGCCCAGACCGACGGGCGGATCGCCGAGGCCGTCGCCCACGGCCGCTACCGCGCCGAGGACCTCGCCAGGGAACTCGGCCTGGTCGAGGGCGTGTCCGAGCTCGTGGGCCCCACCGTCAACATCCTGCCCGGGACCGACTGGCTGCGCTTTTGCGACCACGAGTCCGACCTGCGCCCCCAGTGGCTCGGCGCGGTCAGCGACCTCGCCGTCACCGTCGGCGAGTCCGTCCGCGGCGCCGTCCGGATTCTCTTCGACGCGGACGGCGACCAGTGCACGGAGGACGGCCTCGTCGCCCACCAGGAGCGCTTCGGCACCCTCCTCGACGCCTTCGCCTCGGACCCGGACCTGCGCGTCGGCCGGCTCGAGCTCACCACCGCCGCGGAACGCGCCCGGCTGCTGGAGGAGTTCGGCGCCTCGCCGAGCGAGTCCCCCGAGCTGTCCTGGCCGGCCGCCTTCGAGGCGCAGGTCCGCCGCAGCCCCGAGGCCGTCGCCCTGGTCTGCGAGGACACGGAGCTGACGTACGCGCAGCTGGACGCCCGCGCCAACCGCCTGGCCCGCCTGCTGGCCGCCCGCGGCGTGGGCGCCGAGGACGTCGTCGGCGTGGCCCTGCCCCGCTCGCCCGAGCTGGTCACCGCCCTGCTCGCCGTGATGAAGACCGGCGCCGCCTACCTGCCGCTGGACTCCGACCACCCGCAGGACCGCCTCGCGTACATGCTCCGGGACGCCGGCGCCCGTACCGTCGTCACCGCGCGCGAGCAGGCCGAGGGCCTGCCGGAGCTGCCCGGCGCGGACCTGGTCCGGCTCGACGACCCCGAGACCGCCGCGGACCTCGCCGCCCGGGACGCGGCCCCCCTCGGCCGGGACATCCCGCTGGACCGGGCCGCGTACGTCATCTACACCTCCGGCTCCACCGGCCGCCCCAAGGGCGTCGTGGTGCCCCACGACGGCGTCGGCAGCCTGATCGCCACCGCCACCGAGCGCATCGGCATCGGCCCGGACAGCCGCGTCGTCCAGTTCGCCTCCGTCGGCTTCGACGTGACGGTCTGGGACCTGGTCATGTCGCTGTGCGTCGGCGGCCGGATCATCGTCGTCCCCGCCGAGCGCCGCGTCGCGGGCCCCGCCCTCACCGACTACATCGCGGCCCACCGGGCCACCCACATGATCCTGCCGCCCTCGCTGGTGTCGGCGCTGCCCCAGGACTGCGAACTGCCCGAGGGCTCCGTCCTGGTCGTCGGCACCGAGGCGGTCCCCGGCGAGCTGATCGCCCGCTGGTCGCACCGCCTGCAGATCGTCGTCGCGTACGGACTGACCGAGGCCAGCGTCAACTCCACCCTGTGGGTCGCCCGCCCGGACCGGCCGGGCCCGGTGCCGATCGGCGAGCCCGACCCCAACACCCGCGCCTACGTCCTGGACTCCGCGCTGCGGCCCGTCCCGGTCGGCACCGAGGGCGAGCTGTACGTCGCCGGCCGCGGTCTGGCCCGCGGATACCTGGGCCGCTCCGGCCTGACCTCCGAGCGGTTCGTCGCCGACCCCTTCGGCGAGCCCGGCAGCCGGATGTACCGCACCGGCGACCGGGTCCGCTGGGGCTCCGACGGCAACCTCGACTTCCTCGGCCGCGCCGACGGCCAGGTCAAGATCCGCGGCCACCGCATCGAACCGGGCGAGATCGAGAGCGCGTTCATGGCCTGTGCGGGCATCGCCCAGGCCGCCGTCCTGGTCCGCGAGGACCAGCGCTCCGCCAAGCGGCTCGTCGCCTACCTCGTCGCCGACGCCTCCCTGGACGCCGCCGGCGCCGAGGCCGCCGTCACCGCCGCCCGCGCCGGGGTGGCGCAGGGACTGCCCGACTACATGGTGCCCTCGGCCGTCGTCCGCATGGACGGCCCGCTGCCGCTGACCCCCAACGGCAAGCTCGACGCCCGCGCCCTGCCCGACCCGCAGTGGACCGCCATGACCGGTGACGCGGCCCCCACCACCCCGGCCGAGACCACCCTCGCCGCCCTCTTCGCCGACGTCCTCGGGCTGCCCTCGGTCGGCATCCACGACAGCTTCTTCGAGCTGGGCGGCGACAGCATCGTCGCCATCCAGCTGGTCACCCGGGCCCGGGCGGCCGGCCTCGCCGTCAGCCCCCGCGAGGTGTTCCGGCTGCGGACCGTCGCGGCCCTCGCCCGCGCCGCCGGGGACGCCCCCGACGTGCCGCCGGCCGCCGCGCTGCCCGAGCCGTTCTCCCTGGTCCCGCTCACCGCCGAGGACCGGGCCGGGCTCTCCCGAGGGATCGGCGAACTGCTGGACGTGGTCCCCGCCACCCCGCTGCAGGAAGGCTTCTTCTTCCACGCCGCCATGGACCGGGACGGCGCCGGCGGCTACGCCGTCCAGGACGCCGTCGAGCTCGGCGGCGACGTGGACCCCGAGGCCCTGCGGGCCGCCGTCCAGCGCCTGCTGGACCGCCACCCGCTGCTGCGCGCGGCCTTCCGCCAGCACCCGGACGGCCCCGTCGTCCAGGTCATCGGCGCCCACACCGCCCTCCCCTGGCGGTTCACCGACCTCACCGGCCAGGACCCCGACCGGCAGCGGGCCGCCGTCGAGGAGATCGCCGCCGCCGAGCGCGGCCGCGGTTTCGACCTCGGCGCACCGCCGCTGATGCGCGCGGCCCTGGTCCGGCTCGGCGGGCAGCGCTCCCTGCTGCTCCTGACCATGCACCACATCGTCGTCGACGGCTGGTCCGTCTCGCTGGTCCTGCGGGAACTGCTGGACGGCTACCGGCCCGGCGCCCCCGCCGCGGCCACCACCCCGGACCAGGCCTACCGCGCCTACACCGGCTGGCTGGCCGGCCGCGACCGCGACCTGGCCCGCACGGCCTGGCGGGAGGCCCTGGCCGGACTCGACGCGAGCGCCGGACTCCCGGTGCGCGCCGGTGCGCCGGCGGACGCCGGAACCGCCCGGATCACCGTGGAGCTGTCCGCCGAGCGGACCGAGGCGCTCACCGCCCGGACCCGAAGCCTCGGGCTCACCCTCGCCGCCGCCGTGCAGGGCTCCTTCGGCCTGGTCCTCGGGGACCTCGTCGGCGCCCGGGACCTGGTCCTCGGCACGACCGTCTCCGGCCGCCAGGCCCCCGTCCAGGACATCGAGACCCTCGTCGGCCTGCTCATCAACACCGTGCCCGCACGGCTGGGCTGGCGTCCCGAGCAGTCCCTCGCCGAGGTCCTCGCAGCCTTCCAGGACGGCCAGGCCGAGCTGCTCGACCACCAGCACCTCGGGCTCGCGGAGATCCAGCGGGCCGTCGGTCGCGGCGACCTCTTCGACGCCCTCGTCGTCGTGGAGAACCTGCCCGAGGCGGGCGGGGTCCGCGACCCGCAGGGCCTGATCCGGATACTGGGGTCCGAGATCCGCGACGCGGTGCACTACCCGCTCGCCCTCACCGTGCTGCCCGGCGCCGCGCTCCGCCTCCAGATCGACCACGACCCGGCCCGTCTGGACGGCCCCGCCGCCGCCCGCTTCGCCGACCGGCTGCTCGGCGTGCTGGAGCAGCTCACCACCGACCCGCGGCTGCCCGTCGGCCGGCTCGCCACCCGCTCCGCCGACGAGGTGCGCACCACGCTCGCGTCCCTCGCCGGAGCGGAGCGGCCGATGCCCGCCGGGACCGTGCACGGGGCCTTCGAGGAGCAGGTCCGCCGCACTCCCGACGCGGTCGCCCTGATCCACGAGGACGGCCGCACCTCGTACGCCGAACTCGACGCCCGCGCCGAGGCGCTGGCGCACCGGCTGGCCGCCCGCGGCGTCGCCGCCGAATCCGTGGTCGCCGTCGCCGTGCCCCGCTCCGCCGACTCCCTGGTGGCCCTGCTGGGCGTCATGAAGGCCGGCGCCGCCTACCTGCCCGTCGACGTGGACTACCCGGCCGACCGGGTCCGCCACATGCTGTCCGACTCCGGGGCGCGCACCGTCGTCACCACCGGGCGCTCCCTGGCGGGGCTGCCCGCGCTCGACGGCGTCACCCCGGTCCTCCTCGACGGCCCCGACGCGGCCTCGGCCGCTCCCGGTTCCGCCGTACCGGCGCCCGTGGACCCGGACGCCGCCGCGTACGTGATGTACACCTCCGGCTCCACCGGGCTGCCCAAGGGCGTCGTGGTCCCGCACCGCGCCGTCGTCGGCCAACTGGCCTGGACCGCGGCGGAATTCGGCTTCGGCCCCGGCGAGCGGGTGCTGCACCAGTACTCGACCAGCTTCGACCCCTCCGTCCAGGAGGTCTTCGTACCGCTGCTCACCGGCGGCGCCGTGGTCATCGCCCGGCCCGACGGCCACCGTGACCCGGCCTACCTCGCCGACCTGATCCGCGCCGAGCAGGTCACCAACGTCGACCTGGTGCCCTCGCTCTACACCGCCCTCCTCGCCGAGGAGCCGGACGGAGCGCCCTGGTGGGCGAGCCTGCGCCGCGCGTTCAGCGGCGGCGAGGCCCTGCCCGTGCCGCTCGCCCGGCGCTGGCAGGAGCGCACCGGCGTGCCCCTGCACAACGTGTACGGACCCACCGAGGCGGTCATCCAGGTCACCAGCTGGCAGGCGGGCACCGAGCCCGCCGGAGCGGCGACCGTGCCGATCGGCAGGCCGGTGTGGAACACCCGGCTGTACGTCCTCGACCGGTACCTCCGCCCGGTGGCACCGGGCGAACCGGGCGAGCTCCACCTCGCGGGCGACCAGCTCGCCCGCGGCTACCACGGACGCACCGCGCTCACCGCGGAGCGGTTCGTCGCCGACCCGTTCGGCACCCCGGGCGCGCGGATGTACCGCACCGGAGACATGGTCCAGTTCAGCGCGGACGGCGTGCTCACCTACCTCGGGCGCACCGACCACCAGGTCAAGATCAGGGGAAACCGAGTGGAACTCGGGGAAATCGAAGCCCGCCTGCGGGACGACCGGCACGTCGCGGACGCGGTGGTCGTCGCCCGGGACGACGAGCGCGGCGTCAAGCAGCTGGTGGCCTACCTGGTACCGGCCGCAGGCGGCCGGGCCGAGGCCCTCGACACCGAGGCCGTACGCACCGGTCTTGCCGCGAAGCTGCCCGCGCCCATGGTGCCCAGCCACTTCGTCGCCCTCGACGCGCTGCCCCTCACCCCGGGCGGGAAGACCGACCTGAAGGCCCTGCCCGCCCCCGCGGTCCGCCGCAAGGCCGGCCGCACCTCCCGCGAGGGACGCGAGCAGCAGCTCTGCGCGATCTTCGCCGAGGTGCTCGGACTCGACGCGGTCGACGCCGACGAGGACTTCTTCATGCTCGGCGGCGACAGCATCCTCTCGATGTCCGTCGCCTCCAAGGCCCGCAAGGCCGGCCTGCCGGTCAGCCCCCGCGAGGTCTTCGAGCACCGCACCCCCGCCGCCCTCGCCGCCGCGGCCGGCGGAGCCGGCGCCGCGGCCGTCCCCGCCGCCGACACCGACGGCGTCGGCGACATCACCCTGCTCCCGATCGTCCACCAGCTCCGCGAGGACGGCGGGCCCATCGGCCGGTTCAACCTGTCGATGCTGCTCCAGTCGCCCGCCGACGCGGACACGGGCCGCCTCGCCCGGGTCCTCCAGGCCGTACTGGACCACCACGACGGCCTGCGCCTGACCCTGACCCGGATGGACCTCGGCCCGGCCATCCCGGCCCTGTGGTCCGCCGCCACCACCCCCGCGGGCAGCGTGGACGCCGCCGCCGCGCTGCGCCGCGTCGACGCCGCCGGACTCGACGACACCGCCCTGCGCGCCCTGATCGCCCACGAGTCGGACGCGGCCGCCGGCCGCCTCGACCCCGACACCGGGGCCGTGCTCCAGGCCGTCTGGTTCGACGCGGGCACCGACGTGCCCGGCCGGCTCCTGCTGGTCGTCCACCACCTGGTCGTCGACGGCGTCTCCTGGCGCATCCTGCTCGGCGACCTCGCCGCGGCCTGGGACGCCGAGGTCCGGGGAGAGCGGCCCGAGCTGGAGCCCGTCCCCTCCTCGCTGCGCCGCTTCGCCCGGGAGACGGCCGAACAGGCCACCTCCCCGCAGCGACAGGCCGAACTCCCTTACTGGGCCAAGACCCTGGCCCCCGGCGCCGAGCTGGTCCCGGGCGCCGACCGGTCCGGCACCGCCGGCTCCGCCCGGGACCACACCGTCACCCTCAGCACCGAGGAGACCCGCGCCCTGCTGACGGCGGTCCCCGCCGCGGCCGGCGCCGACGTCACCGAAGTGCTCCTCGCCGCCCTGCGCCTGGCGGTCTCCCGCTGGCGGGCCGGCCGCGGCGCCGACCCGGCGGGCGACCTGCTCGTCGACCTCGAACGCCACGGCCGCGACGGCACCGCCCTGGACCTGTCCCGCACCGTGGGCTGGTTCACCGGCCTGCACCCGGTCCGGCTGCCCGCCGCCGAGGACGCACTGGACACCCTCAAGGCGGTCAAGGAGGCCGTCCGCTCGGCCCCCGACTCCGGCGCCGGATACGGCATGCTGCGCTACCTCAACCCGCAGCTCGCCCCCGTCTTCGCGCAACTGGCCACCGCACAGGTGCTCTTCAACTACTTCGGCCGGCTCCCCGCCGACCAGGCCGTCGACTGGGCGCCCGCCGCCGAGTCCGACGCGCTGTCCGTCGAGGCGGACGCCGACCTCGCCATGCCGTACCCGCTCCAGGTCAACGCGGTCTGCGCGGACACCCCGCACGGTCCCGAGCTGCGGGCCACCTGGACCTGGCCGGCCGGCCGCACGCTGGACGAGCAGGACGTCCGCGCCCTCGGCCTGGCCTGGGCCGAGGCGCTGCGCGAACTCATCGCCCGCGCCGCCGGCTCCGGCTCCGCCACCGGCGCCCTGACCCCCTCCGACCTGCCGCTGGTGCAGCTCACCCAGACCGAGATCGAGCGGGTCGAGCAGACCAGCCCGGTCCCCGTCGCCGACATCTGGCCGCTGTCCCCGCTCCAGGAGGGCATCCACTTCCACGCCAGCTACGACACCGACGGCCTGGACGTCTACACCGCCCAGGACTGCTTCGACTTCGGCCACCGACTCGACCTGGACCGGCTGCGCGCCGCCTGCGCCACCCTGCTCGCCCGCCACCCCGGTCTCCGCACCGGCATCACCTCCGACGGCCTGCCCGCCCCCGTGCAGTTCGTCGGACCGGCCGCCGAGGTCCCCGTACCGCTCACCGAGACCGACCTGACCGGCCTCACCGAGGAGCAGCGCCGGGTCCGCCTCACCGAGATCGCCGACGCCGACCGGCTGCGCCGCTTCGACCTGGCCGCGCCCCCGCTGTTCCGGCTCCGGCTGATCCGGCTCACCGAGAACACCGACCGCCTGATGCTCAGCCACCACCTGGTGGCCTGGGACGGCTGGTCCCAGTCCCTCTTCCTCGACGAACTGCTGGCCCTCTACGCGGCCTCCGGCGACGACACCGGCCTGCGCACCCCCGGCAGCTACCGCGACTACCTGAGCTGGCTCGCCACCCAGGACTTCGACGCCGCCCGCGCCACCTGGAGCGCCGCACTCGCCGGACTCGACGAGCCCACCCTCGTCGCCAAGGGCCGCGGCGGCGAGCCGACCATTCCGCGCCGCCGCTCCCTCGACCTCGGCGCCGACCTCAGCGACCGGCTGCGCGGCTCCGCCCGCGCGCACGGCATCACCATCAACGCGGTGCTGTCGGCGGCCTGGGCCCTGGTGCTGTCCGCCGAAGTCGGCCGCGGGGACGTGGTGTTCGGCGCCACCGTCGCCGGCCGCCCGGCCGAGGTGCGCGAAGCCGAATCCACCATCGGCATGTTCCTCAACACCGTCCCGCTGCGCATCACCCTGCGCCCCGAGGAGTCGGTGGCGGAGCTGCTGCGCCGGGTCCAGTCCGAGCGCACGGCACTGATGGACCACGAGTACCTCGGCCTCGCCGAGCTCCAGCGGGCCGGCGGCCACCCCGTCCTCTTCGACACCCTGTACGTGCTCCAGAACTTCGCCGACGAGGGCGCCTTCCGCGCCCTCACCGAGACCCACGGCATCACCGGCGTGGACAGCGTCGACGCCACCCACTACCCGATGACCCTGATCGTCAACCCGGCCGAGCGGGTCCAGGTGAAGCTGGAGTACCGCCCCGACCTGATCGACGACGACCGGGCCGCGGCCACCCTGAACCGCTACCGCATCCTGGTGGAGCGCCTCCTCGGCGACCTCACCGCCCCGGTCGGCGCCCTGGACCTGCTGCTCCCCGACGAGCACGCCGAGCTGACCGGAGCGTGGGCCGCGAGCAACGAGCCCGTCCCCGACGAGACCGTCGCCGACATGCTCGCCGCGCAGGTCGCCCGTACCCCGGACGCCGTCGCCCTGGTCTTCGGCGACACCGCCCTCACCTACGCCGAACTCGACGCCCGCATCAACCGGCTGGCCCGGCTGCTGCTGGCCCGCGGAGCCGGCCCGGAGCGGACGGTGGCGCTGGCCCTGCCCCGCTCCATCGAGATGGTCGTCGCGCTCTTCGCCGTCCTGCGCACCGGCGCCGCCTACCTGCCGCTCGACCTGGACCACCCGGCCGACCGGCTGCGCCTCATGGTCGAGGACACCGGGCCGCTGTGCCTGCTCACCACCCTCGCGGTCGCCCCGACCCTGCGCGGCGGGTCCGGCCCGCTCGCTCCCGAGGTCGCCCTGGACGACCCGTCCGTCGCCGCCGAGCTGGCCTCCCTCCCCGACGGCGAGGTCACCGACGCGGAGCGCCCCGCGTTCGCGCACGCGGTCCCCGGCCGCCTGGAGCACCCCGCCTACGTCATCTACACCTCCGGCTCCACCGGCAAGCCCAAGGGCGTCGTCACCCCGTACCGCGGCCTGACGAACATGCAGCTCAACCACCAGGTGGAGGTCTTCGACCCGGCGATCGCCGCGGCCGGCGGGCGCCGTCTGCGCATCGCCCACACCGTCTCCTTCGCCTTCGACATGTCGTGGGAGGAGCTGCTCTGGCTGGTCGAGGGCCACGAGGTCCACGTCTGTGACGAGGAGCTGCGCCGCGACGCCGAGGCGCTGGTCGCCTACTGCGACGAGCACCGCGTCGACGTCGTCAACGTCACGCCGACCTACGCCCAGCTGCTGATCGAGGAGGGTCTCCTCGAACGGGACGACAGCGCCGGCAAGCACCGGCCCGCGCTGGTCCTGCTCGGCGGCGAGGCCGTGTCCGACACCGTCTGGACCCGCCTCGCCGACACCGAGGACACCTACGGCTACAACCTGTACGGCCCCACCGAGTACACGATCAACACCCTCGGCGGATCCACCGCCGACAGCCCGACCCCCACGGTGGGCCGCCCCATCCGCAACACCCGCGGCTACGTCCTCGACGCGATGCTGCGCCCCGTCCCGCCCGGCTGCCCCGGCGAGCTGTACATCGCCGGCACCGGTCTGGCCCGCGGCTACCACGACCGGCCCGGCCTCACCTCCGAGCGGTTCGTCGCCGACCCGTTCGGCGCCCCGGGCGAGCGCATGTACCGCACGGGCGACCTCGTGTGCCGGCGTCCCGATGGCCTGATCGACTTCCTCGGCCGCACCGACGACCAGGTCAAGATCCGCGGCTACCGCATCGAGCTCGGCGAGATCTCCACGGCCCTGTCCGCGCACCCCGCGGTGGCCCACGCCGCCGTCGTCGTGAACGAGCAGGCGGCCGGCAAGCGCCTGGTGGGCTACGTGGTCCCCGAGGAACACGCCGAGCGCGGCGAGCCCCTCGTCCAGAGCCTGCGCGAGCACCTCAAGGCCACCCTGCCCGACTACATGGTCCCGGCCGCCCTGATGGCCGTGGACACCCTGCCGCTGACCGTCAACGGCAAGCTCGACACCCGGGCCCTGCCCGCACCGGAGTTCGCCGGCGCCGGCGCCGGCCGCTCCCCCCGGAACCCGCGGGAGGAGACCCTCTGCGCGCTCTTCGCGGAAGTGCTCGGACTCGCCGCCGGCAGCGTCGGCATCGACGCCGACTTCTTCGAGCTCGGCGGCCACTCCCTGCTCGCCACCCGGCTCATCGCCCGGGCCCGCACCGCGCTCTCCGCGGAGCTGGCGATCCGCGACCTCTTCGAGGCGCCGACCGTGGCCGAGCTCGTGGAGCGCGCGGCCGGCTCGCAGGGCGACGCACGCCCCGCCCTGGTCGCCGGCGAGCGCCCGGACGAGCTGCCGCTCTCCCACGCCCAGCAGCGCCTGTGGGTCATCCAGCAGATCGAGGACACCTCCGCCGCCTACAACTTCCCGCTGGTCATGCGGCTGCGCGGGAACCTCGACATGGACGCCTGGCGGGCCGCCCTCGCCGACGTGACGGACCGCCACGAGGCCCTGCGGACCCTCTTCGCCGAGCGCGACGGCCGGGCGTACCAGCGGGTCCTGCCCGCCGGAGGGGCCCACCCGCCGGTGGAGCACCTGCGCGCCACCGAGGACGAGGCCCGCGCCCTGGTCGACGCCGCCGTCAACCGGCCCTTCGACCTCGCCGCCGAACTGCCCCTGCGCGCCACCGTCATCGAGGTGGCGCCCGAGGAGCACGTCGTCGTGATCCTCCTGCACCACATCACCACCGACGAGTGGTCGGACCGGCCCTTCCTCGGCGACCTGGCCGCCGCCTACGCCGCCCGCCGGTCCGGCGCCGCACCCCGCTGGGAGCCGCTGCCGGTCCAGTACGCCGACTACGCGCTGTGGCAGCAGAAGCTGCTCGGCGACCCGGCCGACGCGCAGAGCCTGGCCGCCCGCCAGCTGGAGCACTGGCAGCGCACCCTGGACGGGGCCCCCGAGGAACTGGAACTGCCGACCGACCGGCCCCGGCCGGCCCGGCCCGCCTTCACCGGCGCCGAGCTCGACATCGCCTTCGACGGCCCGGCCTACCAGGGCCTGAAGCGGCTGGCGAAGGAGAACGGCGTCAGCATGTTCATGGTGGTCCACGCGGCCGTCGCGACCCTGCTGCACCGCCTGGGCGCCGGCACCGACATCCCGCTGGGCTCGCCCATCGCCGGCCGCGGCGACGAGGCCCTCGACGACCTCGTCGGCTTCTTCGTCAACACCCTCGTCCTGCGCACCGACCTCAGCGGCGACCCCACCTTCACCGAGCTGCTGGCCCGGGTCCGCGACACCGACCTGGCCGCGTTCTCGCACGCCGACGTGCCCTTCGAGTCGGTCGTGGAGAAGCTGAACCCGACGCGCTCGCTGGCCCGCAACCCGCTCTTCCAGGTGATGGTGGGCTACCACGCCCGCACCGAGGGCGAGACGGACCTGGCCGGCCTGGGCGTCGAGTACGTGCCCTTCCGCATCCGCTCCGCCAAGTTCGACCTGGTGTTCAGCTTCACCGAGGCGACCGCCGCCGACGGCGACGGCTCCCTGGCCTGCCGCCTGGAATTCGCCACCGAACTCTTCGACCAGGACACCGCCGAGCTGATCGGCCGACGGCTGGCTGCCCTGACCGGCGCCCTCGCCGCCGCCCCCGACCGCCCGGTGTCCGCGGCCCCGCTGCTCGTGGACGACGAGCGACGCCTCGTCCTGGAGGGCTTCAACGGCGGCCCCCGCGAGGTCGACGAGCTGTCGCTGCCCGCGCTGTTCGCCCGGCACGTCGCCGAGCGACCCGCCGCGGTCGCCGTCGTCGACCGCTCCACCCGCCTCGACTACGCCGCGATGGACGCCCGGTCCAACCGGATCGCCCACCTGCTGGCCGCCCAGGGCGTCGGCACCGAGAGCGTGGTCGGCGTGGCCGTGCCCCGCTCCGCGGACATGATCGCCACGGTGCTGGCCGCCCTGAAGCTCGGCGCCGCCTTCCTGCCGCTCGACCTGGTCCACCCCGCGGACCGGCTCGCGTACATGATCGAGGACTCCCGGGCGACGCTGGTCGTCGGCACCGAGCCGGTGGCCGGGAAGATCCCCGCCACGGACGTCCCGGTCCTGCTGCTCGACGCACCCGGCACCGCCGCCGCCCTGGAGCGGCTGCCCGAGTCCGCCGTGCCCGCCCCGCAGGTGGCACTGGACCAGGCCGCGTACGTCATCTACACCTCCGGCTCCACCGGCCGGCCCAAGGGGGTCGTCGTCCCGCACGAGGGCATCTCCAGCCTGGTGGCCACCGCGGTCGACCGGATGGGCCTGGAAGCCGACAGCAGCGTGCTGCAGTTCGCCTCCATCGGCTTCGACGTGTTCGTCTTCGAACTGGCCATGGCGCTCTGCCACGGCGGCCGCCTCGTGCTCGTCACCGACGAGGCCCGGGTCGCCGGACCGCCGCTCACCGACTTCCTCGCCGAACACGCGATCACCCACATGATCCTGCCGCCCTCCCTGGTGTCCGCGCTGCCCGCCGGCTGCGCACTGCCCGAGGGCTCGACCGTCCTGGTCGGCACCGAGACCGTGCCGCCGGACCTCTTCGAGCGCTTCGGCGCCCACGCCAACCTGATCTGCGCCTACGGACTGACCGAGGCCACCGTCAACTCCACCCTGTGGGAGTCCCGCGGGGCCGACCTGCGCCCCGGCGCCCGCGTGCCCATCGGCGTCCCGGACCCCAACACCCTCGCCTACGTCCTGGACGACCGGCTCCAGCCCGTCCCGCCGGGCGTGGTCGGCGAGCTGTACGTGTCCGGCCGCGGCCTGGCCCGCGGATACCTGGGCCGCTTCGGCCTCACCGCCGAACGGTTCGTCGCCGACCCCTTCGGCGCGCCCGGCAGCCGCATGTACCGCACCGGGGACCGGGCCCGCTGGCGCCGCGACGGCAACCTCGACTTCCTCGGCCGGGTCGACACCCAGGTGAAGATCCGCGGCTTCCGCATCGAACTCGGCGAGATCGAGGCCGCGCTCGCCGGCCACCCGGCCGTCGCCCAGGCCACCGTCGTCCCGGACCGGGCCGGCGACATCGTCCGCCTGGTCGGCTACGTCGTCCCGGAACACGGGGCGCTCGACCCGCAGGACGTGCGGGCGCACGTCGCCGGGCAGCTGCCCGAGTACATGGTGCCCGCGCTCGTGGTCGCGCTCGACGGCCCGCTGCCGCTCACCCCCAACGGCAAACTGGACCACAAGGCGCTGCCCGCCCCCGACTGGTCCGGCATGACCGGCGGGGCCCGGCCGGTGGGCGCCACCCAGGCGAGGCTGGCAGCGCTGTTCGGCGAGATCCTCCAGCTGGAGGAGGTCGGCGTCCACGACAACTTCTTCGCCCTGGGCGGCCACTCCATGGCCTCCATGCGCCTGCTCGGCCGCATCCGGTCCGAGTTCGGTGCCGAGCTCAGCATCCGCGACGTGTTCGACGCCCTGACCGTCGCGGGCCTCGCCGCCAAGCTCGACGGCGCGGCCGCCGCCCGCCCCGCACTGCGCCCGGCCGGCCCGGCCGCCGCCGGCACGGAGGCCGCCCCGGCCCCCGTACAGCGATGGCAGTGGTCGGCGTACCGGCGCTGGGACGGCTTCGACCACGGACTGGTGCTCCGCTCGCCCGGCGCCCTCGACGCGGCCGCCCTGGCCGCCGCCCTCGACGACGTGGTGACCCGCCACGAGCCGCTGCGCACCCGCTTCACCGAGCGGGACGCCAACCTGCTCCGGCAGCCCGCCCCCCACCCGGTGCTGGAGACGGAGCACTGCGCCGACCTCGACGCCCGGCTCGCCGAACTCGCGGCGCTCCACCCCGACCTGACCCGCGAGGCACCGCTGCGCGCCACGCTGCTCACCGGCGCCTCGGGAGACCAGGCGCTGCTGCTGACCGCGCACTACCTGGCGGTGGACGAATGGTCCGTGGTGCCGCTGTTCCGCGACCTCACCGAGGCCTACGAGGCACGGGAGCAGGGCAGGGCCCCCGCCTGGGAGCCGCTGCCCGTCAGCTACGGCGACTACGCCGCCTGGTCGCGGCAGGTCATCGGCGACCTCGCCGAGCCCACCAGCCTCAGCGGCCGCCAGCTCGCCTGGTGGCGGCAGAACCTGGAGGGCGTCCCGGAGCAGCTCGAGCTGCCCGCCGACCGCCCCCGCCCGCAGGCCCCGGCCGTCCGCGGACCGGGCGGCGACTACGTCTCCTTCGTCCTGGACGAGCGCCTGCACGCGGACGTGGACGCCCTCGCCCAAACCACCGGCACCAGCATGTTCATGGTGCTGCACTCGGCGCTGTCGGCCCTGCTGACCGCCCACGGGGCGGGTACCGACCTGCCGATCGGTACGATGGTCGCCGGCCGCGGTGACGAGCAGCTCGCCGACCTCGTCGGCTGCTTCTTCAACACCGTGGTGCTGCGCACCGACACGGCGGGGGACCCCACCTTCGCCGAACTGCTCGGCCGGGTGCGGGAGACCACGCTCAGCGCCCTGGACCGGCAGGACGTCCCGTTCGACGCGGTCGTCGGCGCCACCGCGCTGCCCGCCGGGGGACCGCAGGTCATGGTGATCCACCACGAGCAGGCGGACCTCGGGCAGCTGGAGGGCGGCGTGGGTTCCTTCCACGCGGTGCCGACCGGATCGGCGAAGGCGGAGCTGACGCTCAGCTTCTACGAGCCGCGCGGCGACGGGCCGGTGCACTGCGAACTGATCCACGCCACCGACCTGCTCGGCGGCGACAAGGCCCGCCGGCTGGCCGAGGAACTTCACCGGTTGCTGCGCCATGTGGTGGCCGACCCCGGACAGCCGCTCTCGGAGCTGTTCACCGTAATGTCCACGAGGAGTGAGAACGCATGACCACCAACCCGTTCGAGGACCCGCAGGGCCGCTTCCTGGTCCTCGTCAACGACGAGAACCAGCACTCGGTGTGGCCGTCCTTCGCCGAGGTGCCGGCGGGCTGGCGGACCGTGTTCGGCGAGGACACCCGCGAGGCGTGCCTCGCGTACGTCGAGGCCAACTGGACCGACCTGCGCCCCGCGAGCCTGATCGCCCGCCAGGGCTGAACCGCCCGGCAGCACCACGACGCCGCCCCCGGCGAGGAGAACTCCTCGCCGGGGGCGGCGTCGTGCGCCCCCGGGGCCCGACGCCGGGGGCGCGGGCGGGGGGGGGGGGGGCGGGGGGAGTGAAGGCCGACGGTGCCTGCGGTACCGGCGGTGCGGGAGCCCGGGGAGCGGACGTCAGTGCGGGGGCCGGGCGGCCGGGGGGAGCGGGAGCCGGGGGGCCGGGGGAGCCGGGCCCGGGGCGCCGGGCCGCTGGGGGAGTGGGGGTACGACGACGCCGCGTGTCCCTCCTCCGGGGGAGGGACACGCGGCGCACGGGCCGTCGGCCGCGCGGGGCGGCTCAGCGGGCGCGGGGGCCCCGCCTGCTCACAGGGCCGGCGTGGCGGACGGCGGTACGGCCTTCCGGGGCGCCGGCAGCGCCGCGTCCCCCGGCTCCAGGCGGCTCGCGGACCAGGCCGCCCACAGGTCGGCGTAGCGTCCGCCGGCCGCCACCAGCTCGTCGTGCGTGCCGATTTCGGCGACCCGGCCCCGGTCGAGGACCACGATCCGGTCGGCGGTCGCCGCCTGCGGCAGCCGGTGGGCCACCATCAGACCGGTACGCCCTTCCAGGGCCCGCAGGGCGGCCGTCTCCAACACGCGGGCGCCCGCACTGCCCGCGTCGGCAGTGGCCTCGTCCAGGATCGCCACCGGCGGGTCGGCCAGGACGAGGCGGGCCAGGGCCAGGTGCTGGGCCTGGGTCACCGTGAGGCGGTGCCCGCCGTCGCCGACCACCGTGGCGAGCCCCTCGGGCAGGGCCAGGGCCCAGTCCAGGGCCCCCACCCGGTCGAGTGCGGCGCGCAGTTCCTCCTCGGTGGCCTCCGGACGGGCCAGCCGCATGTCCTCCGCGAGCGGTCCGGCGAAGACGTGGACCTCCTGGCTGATCAGCGTCACGGTCCGCCGGATGCCGTCGGGGCCCAGCCTGCGCGTGTCGACACCGCCGAGGAGGATCGAGCCGCCGGACGGCTCGTGGACCCCGGCGATCAGCTTCGCGAGGGTGGTCTTCCCGGCGCCGCTCGCACCGACCAGGGCCACCCGCTCCCCGCTGCGCACCTCCAGTGCGACATCGCTCAGGACCGGGTGCCCGGACACGTACGCGTGGTCCAGCCCGCGCACCGTGACCGAGCCGTCCACCGGTACGGCCCGCTCCTCGGGCTCCCGTTCGGCCGGCAGGTCCGACACGCCCACGAGGCGGGCGAGGCTCGCCCCGGCGGACTGCGCCTCGTCGATGAGGAAGAGCGCGGCGTTCACGGGGTTGAAGAGGCTGTGGAAGTAGAGCGCGGCCGCGGTCGCCGTGCCGATGCTCACCGACCCGTTGTCGACCAGGAAGAACCCGGTGGACAGGACGGCCGCCAGACCGATGAACTCGGCGAGGTTCAGCCGCGAGAAGAACCCGGACACGAGCCGGATGCCGCGCAGCGCGAGATCGACGGCCTCGCGGGACCGGTGCTCCAGGAGCTGGGAGTGCCGGCCGCCCAGCCGGAAGGCGCGCACGGTGCGGACGCCGCCGATGCTGTCGAGGAGCTGGTGCTGCAGGGCGCCCGTGGCCACGCGGTGCTCCGCGTACACCGTCGAGGCACGGGGGATGTACCAGCGTACGGACAGGACGTGTACGGGCACGGCGAGCAGTACCGCGGCCAGGAAGCGCCAGTCCAGTACGGCCAGGCCGGCCAGCGTCAGCGCGATCGTGAGCAGGGCGCCGGCGAATTCGGGCAGGGCCTGGCGGACCGCGCGCGCGATCACGGTCACGTCCTGCGTCACCCGCGAGGTGAGGTCGCCGGAGCCGGCCCGCTCGACCCGTTCGAGGGGCAGCCGCAGCGCCCGTCCGATGAACCGCTCGCGCAGGTTCGCGAGGATCGTCTCGCCGAGCCGGGCGACCAGGGAGCTGCCGACCGCGGTGGCGGCCCCGCGGGCCGCGGCCACCGCGACCAGGAGGACCATCGGCACGGTCAGCGAACCGGAGCCGCGCCGCTCGACGACCAGGTCGACGATGCGGCCGAGCAGCGGAGCGGTCAGCAGGCCGATGCCCGTCCCCAGGACCAGCACGGCCAGCGCGGAGGCCGCCAGCAGCCGGTGTCCGCGCAGCAGGGTGCCCAGGACGGCGGCGGTCCGGGCACCGGTGGCCGTGGGCAGCAGCTCGCGCTCCTGCGTGCTCGATCCGCTCATCGTCCGTCCTTCGTCCCGCGCGGGTGCGTCCCGCGCGTCTTCGTGGTCCGCGCCCGTACGGTCCGCGGTCCGGTGTCCGTTCGGGTCCGTCATGCCAGCACCACGGCGCGGTAGGCCGCGTCGGCGGAGACCAGGTCCTGGTGGCGGCCCTCCGCTGAGACCGAGCCGCCGTCGAGCACCACCACCCGGTCGGTGCCGGCGAGCAGGGCGGGGCTCGTGGTGACCAGGAGGGTGGTGCGGTCGCGGCGGAGCCGCCGCAGCCGGGCGGCGATGTGCGACTCGGTGACCGTGTCGACGGCGGTGGTCGGATCGTGGACCACCAGGACCGCGGGGTCGGCGGCCAGGGCCCGTGCCAGCGCGACGCGCTGGCGCTGTCCGCCGGACAGGGACCGCCCGCGCTCGGTGAGCACCGTGTCCCCGCCCTCCGGCAGGGCCCGTGCGACGTCGTCCGCCGTCGAAGCGGCGAGCGCCGGCCCGGTGTCCCCGCCGCCGTCCGCCATTGCGGCCCGGACGTTGTCCAGCAGGCTGCCTTCGAACAGGTCGGCGTCGTGGTGGGCGACCAGGACCGCCCGGCGCAGGTCGTCGGGGTCCAGCTCGGTCAGCGGCACTCCGTCGAGCTCGATCACCCCTTCGTCGGGGTCCGATTCGCGGCCCAGGCACAGCAGCAGGTCGTTGGCGGCGGCAGGGTCCTTGGCGACGATGCCGATCAGGCTCCCGGGCGCGGCGTCGAGGTCCATCCCGCGCAGCGCCCCGTAGGTGACGCCGCGCAGCCGCACCCGTCCGGCGACGGGGTGGGCGGGCGCGGCGGTCCCGGCCGGGACGGCGGGCGGCGACGCGAGCACCTCGGCGATGCGGTCCGCCGAGGCCCGGCCCTGGGCGAGTTCGCCGTTGACGTAGGTGAGGAGCTGGAAGGGCCCCAGCAGGTACTGGGCGAGTCCGACGGCCGCGACGAGTTCGCCGACGCTGATCGAGCCGCGCATCGCCAGGTGCGCGCCGACCAGTCCGATGACCGCGATGAAGATCCCGGTCAGGGCGAGGATCGCGCCGTCGTGCCAGGCCCGGCTGCGGGCGGCGCGCAGCGCCGCGGCCAGCGAGTCCCGACTCGTACGCCGGTAGCGCGCCACCGCGGCCTCCTCGGCCCCGATCCCCTTGAGCACCCGCAGCCCCGCGACCAGGTCGGCGGCGACGCCCGAGGCGTGCGCCGCGCGCTCCTGTTCGACCTCGCTCCGTTCCTCCAGGGGGCGGCTGATCAGATGGCCGAGCCACAGCAGGGGCGGGACCCCGAGCAGGATCAGCAGGCCGAGCGGCACCGACATGCGCAGCAGCGCCACCGCGCTGATGACGAGGCCGGCGGTGGCGGAGATCGCGTACGTCACCGCTGCCGCGGTCGCGCCGACCCGGGTCGCGTCACCGGTGGCGATGGCGGTCAGCGCCCCGGGCAGCCGGCCCCTGTCGGCGCCGCCGCGCGGGTCGAGCACCTTCGCGGCCAGCGTCAGGCGCAGGCCGTGGGCGGCGTGTTCGGCCGACCCGTCGGTGATCCTGGCGGCGATCCGGTAGCACGTGGACAGGACGAGGAAGAGGGCGGCGAGGACGAGCAGCCAGCGGAGCAGGGCACCTGAGGAGCCCGTCGCCACCGCCTGGTCGATGACGGCGCCGATCACCACGGGCACCAGGGCCTCGCAGCCCTGGTGCGCCATGCCGAGGCACGACGCCACCGCGATACGGCGGCGCTGGCCTCCTACCGCCTTCCGGAGGACATGGCTCCCCGTGGGTCCTCCGTCGAGCATGCGTGCCTCCGCGAGATGGTCTGATGGTCTGATGGTTAGGTAAGGCTAGTCTAAGCAGGGGCTCGCGCAGGCCTCCGGGCAGGTCCGGACCTGTTTGCGGACGTGTGTGCCCTATTGGCGGCATGTGCCCGCGCGTTGACCTTGCGGGGCAGGTTCGCTTAGGCTCGCCTAAGTTGCGTTCTGTTGTCCGCACATCACATATCCAACAGCGTCGGTGAACCGCCGCCAGGGGGAGTCGTTGGCGTTGATCGAAGCCCAGGCGGTACCCGCGGACCGGGCGGACGCCCCGCCCGTGCCGCCGACTCCCCGGTCCGTGACGGCGGTCCGCGCGGCCGGCCTGCTCGTCGGGCTCGCCGCACTGGTCCTGGTCGCGCTGCTCAGCGTATGGGTGGGCACCAGGGGCATCCCGTTCGGCTCGACGTGGAGCGTGCTGTGGCGTCCTGACGGGTCGCAGGCCTCGGTCATCATCCACGAGTACCGGATCCCCCGCACCCTCCTCGGACTCACCGTGGGCGTCGCGCTGGGCCTCTCCGGAGCGCTCATGCAGGCGCTGACCCGCAACCCCCTCGCCGATCCGGGCCTGCTCGGCGTGAGCCTCGGCGCGTCGACCGGCGTGGTCGTCGCAATCGCCTTCCTCGGCGTGGGCGCGGTCCTGGGCTACGTGTGGTTCGCGTTCCTCGGCGCCGCGATTGCCTCGGTGCTGGTCTACCTGCTGGGCTCGTCCGGCCGCTCGCTGGCCACACCCGACCGCCTGATCGTCGCCGGAGCCGCCGTCACGGCGGTGCTGACCGCCTTCAACACGGCGGTGCTGTTCCTCAACCCGCGGGCCTTCAACCAGTTCAGGTTCTGGACGGTGGGCGCCCTCGCGGGCCGCGACCTCGACCTCCTGTACGTGATCCTGCCCTTCGTCGCCGCGGGCCTGCTGGTGGCGCTCGGGCTCGCCCCGTCGCTCAACGCGCTCGGCATGGGCGACGACGTGGGGCGGGCCCTGGGGGTGAACGTCGGCCGGACCCGTGCGCTGGGCGCCCTCGCGGTGATGCTGCTCTGCGGCGCCGCGACCGCCGCCGCGGGGCCGATCGGCTTCGTGGGCCTGGCCGTTCCGCACGTGGCCCGCTTCGTGGTCGGCCCCGACCAGCGCTGGGTGCTGGCGTACTCGATGCTGATCGCCCCCGTGCTGCTGATCGGGTCGGACGTGCTGGGCCGGGTGCTCGGCGCGCCGGGCGAGATCCAGGTCGGCATCGTCACCGCGTTCCTCGGCGCACCGCTGTTCATCGCGCTGTGCCGCCGCCGAAAGCTGGTCATGCTGTGAAGGCCCCGCCCGAGGGTGAAACCTCCACCGTCCACGCCTCCCGGACCGCCGACGCCGTCGCTGCCACCGACGGGCCCCGCCCCGCGCCCCGCATCGTGAGCGGCTCGGTCCTGCGCACCCCGGGCGGCCGGATCTCCCTGCGGGTGCAGGGCCGCACGGTGGCCGTGACCGCGATCCTGCTCCTCCTCCTGGTCACCGTCATCGGTGTCAGCCTGACCACGGGGGACTTCGACCTGTCCGTCGGCGAGGTGCTCGGAGCGCTCTTCGGCAGCGAAGGGGGAGCGGCCGACTTCGTCGTCAACACCCTGCGCATGCCGCGCCTGGTCACGGCGCTGTGTGTCGGAGCCGCCCTCGCGGTCAGCGGGGCCGTCCTGCAGAGCCTGACGGCCAACCCGCTCGGCAGCCCCGACATCATCGGCTTCACCAACGGTTCGGCGACCGGAGCGCTCGTGGTCATCGTCGTGCTGCACGGCAGCATGACCCAGATCGCCATCGGGGCGCTGATCGGCGGACTGCTCACGGCCGCCGCGATCTACCTGCTCGTCGCGGGCGGCGGAGTCCAGGGCTTCCGGCTCGTGGTCATCGGCATCGGCGTCAGCTCGCTGCTGCTCGCCTGCAACTCGTACCTCATCACCCGGGCGAGCTGGCAGGAGGCGCTGGAGGCACAGGCGTGGCTCATCGGCAGCCTGGGCAACCGCGGCTGGCAGCACGCCACAGCGATCGGCATCGCCGTCGCCGTACTGCTCCCGCTCGCCCTGCTGTTCGCCCGCAGGCTCTCCATGGTGGAGATGGGCGACCAGACGGCCACCGCGCTGGGCGTCAACGTGCGCGCCAGCCGGACGGCCCTGCTCGTCATCAGTGTCGCGCTGGCCGCGTTCGCCACCGCGGTGACCGGGCCCATCTGGTTCGTCGCGCTCGCGGCCCCCCAGATCGCCCGGAAGCTCACCCGGTCGTCCGGCCCCGCCCTCGTGCCGGCCGCGGCCCTGGGCGCCGTCCTCCTGGCCGGCAGCGACCTCGCCGTCCAGCGCATCTTCTCCCCCGCCCTCCTGCCGGTGGGCACGGCGACCGGCACCGTCGGCGGGTTGTACCTCATCTGGCTGCTGGTCACGGAGTCACGAAAGAGCCGCGCATGACTGCAACGATCCCCCCGACGGCCCGCCTGAGGGCCGAGGACCTGACGCTGACCTACGACCAGCGGACCGTGGCCACCTCCCTGGGCGTGGTCATCCCCGACCACTCCTTCACGGTGATCATCGGCCCCAACGCCTGCGGCAAGTCCACGCTGCTCAAGGCACTGGCACGGATGATCAAGCCCCGGGCGGGCGAGGTCTACCTCGACGGAGCGGCGATCGCCTCCTACCGGTCCCGCGAGGTCGCCCGACGGCTCGGACTGCTCCCGCAGTCCTCGACCGCACCGGGCGGCATCACCGTGGGCGACCTGGTGGCGCGCGGCCGCTACCCGCACCAGAAGCTGCTGAGGCAGTGGTCCGCCGAGGACGAGGCCGCGGTCGCCGAGGCCATGCGCCAGACCGGCGTCCTCGAACTCGCCGACCGGCCCGTCGACGACCTCTCCGGCGGCCAGCGGCAGCGCGTCTGGCTGTCCATGGTGCTGGCACAGCAGACGTCGATCCTGCTGCTGGACGAACCGACCACCTACCTCGACATCGCCCACCAGGTCGAGGTGCTCGACCTGTGCGCCGATCTGCACGAGCGCAAGGGGCACACGATCGTCGCCGTCCTGCACGACCTCAACCAGGCCTGCCGCTACGCCACCCACCTCGTGGTGATGAAGCCGGGCGGCACGATCGCCGCCGAGGGCGATCCCGCGACCGTCATGACCGCCGAGCTCATCGAGGACGTGTTCGGCCTGTCCTGCCGGATCATCGCCGACCCGGAGACCGGTACGCCCCTGATGGTGCCCGCGGCCCGCAAGCGCCCCGGCGCCGCGGCCCCGGCCGGGGCCGTGGCCGTGCCCGTGGCCGTGCCCGCGCCCGTGGCCGAGAAGATCCTCTAGGGACGGACCGCCATGCTCTGCACCAGGCTGACCAACGCGAACATCCTGACGATGGACCCGGACCATCCCGTCGCCCACGACCTGGGCATCTGGCACGGCCGGATCGTGGGCCTGGACGACGCGGTGGCCATGCTCCCCGCACATGAGGTGATCGACCTCCAGGGAGCCACCGTGCTACCGGGGTTCATCGACAGCCACGTCCACCTCGCCTGGACGGGACTGAAGGCGGCCACCCCGAGCGTCGCACCCTGCACACGGGTCGAGGACGTACTGGCCGTCGTGGCGGAAGCCGCCTCCCGGCAGCGCACGCCCGGCGCCTGGGTGGACATCGCCGGCTACGACCAGCGCGCACTGGGGCGCCACCTCACCGCCGCCGAGATCGACCGGGTCAGCCGCGGACACCAGGTGTTCCTGATGCACGACTCCGGACACGCCTGCGTGGTCAACACGGCCGTGCTGGACCGGCTCCCCGCCCACGTCCCGCACGAGAACGGCTTCCTCGCGGAAGGAGCCATGAGCGCCGCCCGGGCGCTGCGGCCGCCGTACTCGCAGGCGGAGCTCGCGGACGCCGTCGAGCGGGCCGCCCGGACCTGCCTCGCCGAGGGGGTCACCGGCTGTGCCGAGGCGGGCATCGGGGGAGGGCTCCTGGGGCACAGCCCCGTCGAGCTCGGCGCCTACCAACTCCTGCGCGACCAGGGCCGCCTGCCCCTGCGCGTGCAGCTGATGGCGGCCTCCGACACGCTGCGGCCCGTCTCGCCGCAGACCTCCGACCGCATCCCGCGCGCCCTCGACCTCGGCATGCGCACCGGCTTCGGCGACGACTGGCTCTCGCTGGGAGCGCTCAAGATCTACACCGACGGCGGCATGATGGCCCGTACCGCCGCGCTCACCAGCCCGTACGAGGGCACCGCACACACCGGGCAGCTCCAGGACGACCCGGAGCGCCTCGCGGAGACCATCGTCGACGGCCACCTCGCCGGATGGCAGCTCGCCGTCCACGCCATCGGCGACCGCGCCGCCGACGTCGCCCTGGCGGCCATCGAGCAGGCACAGCGCCTGCGGCCGCGCCCGGATGCCCGGCACCGCGTCGAACACGCGGGCCTGATCCGGCCCGACCAGCTCCCGCGCTTCGCACGGCTGGGCGTCAGCGCGGTGGTCCAGCCGAACTTCCTGTACTCCTTCGGCGACGACTACGCGGCCGTCATGGGGGAGCAGCGGGCGCCGTGGCTGTACCGGGGCAGGGGCTTCCTGGACCACGGCATCACCCTGGTGGGCAGCTCCGACCGGCCCGTCACGGACGGCTCGCCGCTGCGCGCCGTCCAGTTCATGGTCGAGCGCGCCTCGTCGTCGGGCCGGCTCATCGGCCCCGACGAGGGCATCACGGTGGACGAGGCGCTGCACGCGTACACCGTCGCCGGGGCGTACGCCTGCCACTGGGACGGCGCGGCCGGCACCCTCACCGCGGGCAAGCGCGCCGACCTGGTGGTGCTGGGCGACGACCCGCGGCGCGTCGACCCCGCGCGCATCGGCGGCATCCAGGTGGCGGCCACCTTCGTGGACGGTCGCAGGACAGAGGAGTCGACGTCGCTGTGAGCACCGGATCTGCCACGGCCGAGCCGTACGCGTACCTCTGGCAGGAATCCGGGTACCCGTCGCGCTGGGTCATCTGGGACCTGGCCGAAGAGGCCATGGTCTTCGACCGCGAGATCAACTGCCCCGTCCACATCGACGACGGGGCCGCCCTCGCCGAGGTCCTGCGCAGGATGCGCGAGGCGGGGGTGCCGGAGAGCCGCGACTACCCCGGCCGGCCGTGCTCCTAGGGTGGCTCCGGCGCGCCCCCTCCTCCGTAGAGCCGTCAACCCTGTTTCCGCACGGCGGGGTTGGTCGGACCCGTCGAGCACCGGACCGGGCGCCGGGAGGCAGCGGCCGTGGTTTTGCCTGCTGCTTAAGTAAGGCTAACCTTAGTTGTGCGGTTCCGGGTGGCGCAGTGCCCCCGTGCCGTCTTCCGCGCACGCCGGGGCCGTATGGAAAGGGAACCCTTGATCACGCTCACACCGCGAACCGCCACCCGGTCCGCCGACGCCCCCGTGCCCACCGCGTTCCCCGTGCGCTCCGCGAGCCCCCGCGACGCCGCCGCCCTTGCGGCCCTGTCCCGGCCGTTCGTGCGGTCCGGGGCGCTGCGGGCACGCTCCCTGTCCCTCTACGCCTCGGACGCGACCGACTTCCTCGTGGTCGACGCCCCCGACGGAACCCTCCAGGGGGCCCTGGGCCTGCGGGCCCACCCCGCCGACCCGGTACGCGGCCACGGGCCCGCGGGCGTCCTGTACAACTTCTGCGTCGCGCCCCGCAGTCAGGGCCGCGGGATCGGGGCGATGCTCCTGAGCGCCGCGCTGGATCGGGCGCACGCGCGGTCGCTGGGCGCCCTGTTCACCGCGACCACGGGCAGCGGCGCCCTGTTCCTCCGCCACGGTTTCGCTCCGGCCCGTGCGGGCCTGGCTCCGTCGTCCTGGGCGAACTCGCTCTCGCCGCAGCGCAATTCGCACGTCCTCGCCCGCGCGCTCTGACCGGGGCGGCGGTGGCCGGGCCCGCGGGCGCCGGCCGCCACCGCCGCCGCCACCGCCACCGCCGCCGCCGCCACCGCCTCAGGCGTCGAGCAGGCCCGGCAGGGCCGCGAGGAGCGCGTCCACCTGTACGCCGGGGACCGTCAGCGCCGGAGCGAGCCGCACCGTCGCCGGACCGGCGGCGTTGACCAGGAAACCCGCCTCCTGCGCCGCCCGCTGCACGCGGGGCGCGACCGGTTCGGTGAGCCCGATGCCCACCAGCAGCCCCGCACCCCGCACTTCCCCCACCCGGGGGTGTCCCAGCGCCCGGATGCCGCGCCGGAGCCGCTCGCCCTGCCGTCTGACGTGGGCGAGCAGGTCCTCGGATGCGATGGTCTCCAGGACCGCGAGCCCGGCCGCGCAGGCCACCGGGTTGCCGCCGAAGGTCGAGCCGTGCTGCCCCGGCGCCAGCAGGTCGGCTGCCGCGCCGAAGGCGATCGTGGCCCCGATGGGCAGGCCGCCGCCCAGCCCCTTGGCCAGCACCACCACATCGGGGTCGGCGCCGTCCACCGCCTGGTGGGCGAACCAGTGCCCGGTGCGGCCGATCCCCGTCTGCACCTCGTCCAGCACCAGCAGCGTCCCGGTGGCCCGGGTGATCTCGCGTGCCGCCCGCAGGTACCCCTCGGGCGGCACGATCACGCCCGCCTCGCCCTGGACCGGCTCGACGAACACGGCCGCCGTCTCCGGTGTGACCGCGGCGCGCAGGGCCTGCGCGTCGCCGAACGGCACGTGCGACACCTCGCCGGGCAGCGGTAGGAAGGGGTCGCGCTTGGCGGGCTGTCCGGTCAGGGCGAGCGCCCCCATGGTGCGGCCGTGGAAGCCGCCCCGAGCCGCGACCAGCCGGCTCCGCCCGGTCCGCCGGGTGATCTTGAACGCGGCCTCGACCGCCTCCGCGCCGGAGTTGGAGAAGAACACCCGGCCGGGCCTGCCCAGCAGCCGCACGAGCTGCTCCGCGAGCGCCACCGCGGGCTCCGACACGTAGAGGTTCGAGACGTGCCCCAGCCGCGACACCTGGCGGGTCACCGCCGACACCACGGCGGGATGGGCGTGGCCCAGCGTGTTCACCGCGATGCCGCCGGTGAAGTCGGCGTAGGGCCGCCCCGCCTCGTCCCACACGGTGCTCCCCTCGCCGCGGACCAGGGCGAGCGGCGGGGTGCCGTAGGTGTCCATCATCACCGCGCGCCAGCGGTCCGCCAGCGCCGCACGGTCGCCGTCCGCGACGGAGGGGCCGCCGGTCGGCCGGTCGTCGACGAAGCCCGTCATGCCGTTCCCTCCTCCAGGTCCGGGACCACGGTGGTCCCGGAGACGCCGCCCGACACGACCCCGCGCAGGACGGAGTGCGGGACGCGGCCGTCCAGTACGTGTGCGCTGCGCACGCCCGCCCGGACGGCGCGCAGGCAGCCCTCCATCTTGGGGAGCATCCCGCTGGCCAGCTCCGGCAGCAGCTTCTCCACCTCCTCGGCCGTCAGCCACTCGATCACCTCGGTGCTGTGCGGCCAGTTCGCGTACAGCCCCTCGACGTCGGTCAGCATCACCAGCTTCTCCGCGTCGAGGGCCGCGGCCAGCGCCGCCGCCGCGAGGTCGGCGTTGATGTTGTAGACCTCGCCGCCCGTCCCGCGGGCCACCGGGGAGACGACCGGGATGCGGCCCTGTTCCAACAGGGCCCGGATCGTGTCGGTGTTCACGTCGACGATGTCGCCGACGAGCCCGATGTCCACCGGTTCGCCGTCCACCCACGCCGCGCGCCGCACGGCGGTCATGGTGTGCGCGTCCTCGCCCGACATCCCCACCGCGAAGGGCCCGTGAGCGTTGATCAGGCCCACCAGCTCCCGCTGGACCCGGCCCGTCAGCACCATCCGGACCACGTCCATGACCTCCGGAGTGGTCACCCGCAGGCCGGACTCGAAGCGGACCTCCAGGTCGAGGAGGTCGAGCATGGCGCTGATCTGCGGACCGCCGCCGTGCACGACGACCGGTTGCAGGCCCGCGTGCCAGAGGTCCACGACGTCCCGGGCGAACGTCCGCTTGAGGTCCTCGTCCACCATGGCGTGGCCGCCGAACTTGATCACGACGATGCGGCCCTGGAGCTGCTCCAGCCCGGCCGCGTCGAAGGCGGCACCGTCCGCGAGGGCGTCCACGTCCGTCTCCATGTCCGTCTCCGCGTGCGCGTCCGCGTCCGTCTGCGCGGCCACCGGTGGCTTCATCTGCCTGCCCCTCCCGCTCACGAGCTGTAAGCGCTGTTCTCGTGCACGTACTCGGCGGTCAGGTCGTTGGTCCACACCACCGCGGACTCGTCACCGGCGCGCAGGTCGATCGTGACGGTGATCTCGCGCGCCGACATGTCGACCTTGTCGCGGGGCTCGCCTGCCGCGCCGTCCCGGCACACCCAGACGCCGTTGATGGCCACGTCGAGGCGGTCCGGGTCGAAGACCGCGGACGTCGTGCCGATCGCCGAGAGCACCCGGCCCCAGTTCGGGTCCTCTCCGTGGAGGGCGCACTTGAGCAGGTTGTTCCGCGCGACGGACCGGGCCACCTCGACCGCGTCCGCCTCCGAGGCCGCGCCGACGACCGCCACCTCGATCTCCTTCGAGGCGCCCTCCGCGTCGGCGACCAACTGCCGTGCCAGGTCCAGGCATACGGCTCGCACCGCCCCGGCGAAACCGTCCCCGTCGGGGGTCACCCCGGAAGCTCCCGAGGCGAGCAGCAGCACGGTGTCGTTGGTGGACATGCAGCCGTCCGAGTCCACCCGGTCGAAGGTGGTGCGGACCGCGTCCCGCAGTGCGCGGTCGAGCGCCGCCGCGTCGACGTCGGCGTCCGTGGTGAGGACCACGAGCATCGTGGCCAGTCCGGGCGCGAGCATGCCCGCGCCCTTGGCCATGCCGCCCACCGTCCAGCCGGGTCCGTACACCACCGCGGTCTTGTGGACGGAGTCCGTCGTCTTGATCGCCACGGCCGCGTCCTCGCCCCCGTCGGGCGACAGGTGCGCGGCGGCGGCGCCGATGCCCGCCGTGATCCGGTCCATGGGCAGCGGGACGCCGATCAGCCCGGTGGAGCAGACCGCGATCTCGCCGGCGTCCGCGCCCACGGCCCGCGCCGTGTGCTCGGCCGTCACCCGGGTGTCCTCGGCCCCCGAAGGCCCGGTACAGGCGTTGGCACCACCGGAGTTGAGGACGACGGCGCACACCCGGCCGTCCGCCAGTACCTCCCGCGACCAGCGGACGGGCGCGGCCTGGACCCGGTTCGAAGTGAACACGCCGGCGGCCGCGCGCGACGGGCCGCGGTTCACCACCAGGGCGAGGTCGGCCTCACCCGACTGCTTGATCCCGGCGGCCACACCGCTCGCGAGGAATCCCTGTGCAGCGGTCACGGTCACGGAGCGACTCCATTCGTGGGCAGGCCCAGCCCTTCCGGCAGGCCCAGGGCGACGTTCATGCTCTGCACCGCGCCACCCGCGGTGCCCTTCGTGAGGTTGTCGATCGCGCTGACGGCGATCAGGCGGCCGGCGTACTCGTCCACCGCCACCTGCACGTGCACACCGTTGGACCCGAGCACAGCGGCGGTCTGCGGCCACCGGCCGTCCGGCAGCAGCCGGACGAATGGCTCGCCGGAGTACGCGTCCTCGTACGCGGCCCGCACCTCGGGCGCGCCGGCCGCGGCCCCCGCCCGCAGGGGCGCCGAGCAGGTGGCGAGGATGCCTCGGGGCATCGGGGCGAGCGTCGGTGTGAACGAGACGCGCACGTGCTCGCCCGCCAGCCGGGACAGGTTCTGGGTCAGCTCAGGCGTGTGCCGGTGGCCGCCTCCGACGCCGTACGGGCTCATCGAGCCCATCACCTCGGAGCCGATCAGGTGCGGCTTGGCCGCGCGGCCCGCACCCGAGACCCCGCTCGCCGCCACGATCACCGCCTCCGGCTCCACCAGGCCCGCGGCGAAGGCCGGGTACAGCGCCAGGGTCACCGCGGTGGGGAAGCAGCCCGGCACCGCGATCCGGGTCGCACCCGCCAGTTCCTGCCGTGCCCGCGGCAGTTCGGGCAGGCCGTACGGCCAGGTGCCGGCGTGGTCCGATCCGTAGAACCGCCGCCATTCCCCGGGGTCGCGCAGGCGGAAGTCCGCGCCGCAGTCCACGATCAGGCTCCCGGACTCCAACTGCGCGGCGAGCGCGGCCGACTCGCCGTGCGGGAGGGCCAGGAACACCACGTCGTGTCCGCGCAGCGACTCGGCCGAGGTCTCCACGAGGACCCGGTCGGCGAGGGTGGCCAGATGCGGCTGCACCTCGCCCAGCGGCCGTCCCGCGCGGCTGTGCGCGGTCACCGCGCCGATCTCCACGCCGGGGTGTGCCGACAGCAGGCGCAGGATCTCCCCTCCGGCGTACCCGCTGGCTCCGGCCACCGCGACCCGTACCGTCATGTTCCTCGTCCCTCTTCGTGCCTGCTCGGTGCCGGGCCCGTCTCCGGCCACGGTTCCTGATGGATGGTCATGTGCGTTGCGCTGCCCCGCTGCCCCGCTGCCCCGCTGCCCCGCCGCGCGGGCGTCGCGAACGGCCGCCTGAGGTCCTGGGCGAAGCTGTCCGGCGCGTTCGGTGCACAGCGCTCAGCGCTCAGCGCTCGGCGGATGCGGGATGCGGGGTGCGCGTCGGCGCCCTGGTCGCAGTGCGGGCCGTCGGGCCGCGCGGCGGTGGGATCGTGGAACTGCCGGGTACGGTGGCGGGGTCTACGAGCCGCAGGCTCACGGACGGTCCCCTCCCTCGGCGCACGCCGCTACCGGCCCTCGGTCGGGCTTTAGCTTAGCCTAACCTAACTTAACGCCCCTCGATCGTGCGCGGAACTCCTGCCGTCCGCCCGCCGCCCGGCGGGCGAACTCCCGGAGCCGCGCCGCGTCCGCCGCGGGGAGGGCCTCCGCGCCTCCCGGCCGAGCGGAGTTCGGCGGGGACCCCGGGGACGACGGCACGGCCGAGCGACCGGCCCGCGTACCGGACGAAGCCCGGCACGGGTGGGCGGGGCGGCGGCGGGCGGCGGCCGGTCAGGGGAGTCGGTCATCTGGCAGATGGTCAGTCGGTCAGCCGGTCAGCCGACGAAGCCCGGGACCACCAGGCCGGACTCGTACGCGATCACGACCGCGTGGGTCCGGTTCTGCGCGCCGAGCTTGGTCAGCACGTTCCCGACGTGGGTCTTGACCGTCTCCAGGCTCACCGTGAGGGACTCCGCGATCTCCGGATTGGACAGCCCGGTGGCCATCAGGCGCAGCACCTCCTCCTCCCGCCCGGTCAGGGCGGCCCGCGGCAGGGCCTCTGCGGAGCACAGCGGGCGGGGGGAGACCATGCGGCCCAGCGCGGCCGGGAAGAGCACGGCCTCACCGGCCGCCACCACCCGGACCGCCTCGGCGATCCGGCGGACCGGGAGGCGCTTGAGGACGAAGCCGCTGGCGCCCGCGCTGAGCGCGGCGGTGACGTAGCCGTCGTTCTCGAAGGTGGTGATCACCACGACCTTCGGGGGGTCGGGCGCGTCGGCCAGCAGTTGGCGGGTGGCCTCGATCCCGTTGAGCCGCGGCATCCGGACGTCCATCAGGACCACGTCCGGCCGCAGGCCCCGCGCCCGTTCGACCGCCTCGACGCCGTCGGCGGCCTCGCCGACCACCGTGATCCCCGGCTGCGCGGAGAGCAGCATGCGCAGACCGCTGCGGGTGACCTCGTCGTCGTCCGCGATCAGAAGCGTGACGGCGGGACCGGTCCCGTCG